>NZ_BLIJ01000033.1:0-159446 GCF_009811475.1 Alteromonas sp. KUL150 | reverse complement strand
GGAAACTTGCCAGCGCCTTCTGAGAGGGTAATTATCTATGTGGACTGGTATAGAGTATAACCCCAGACAAATGAACCTGTTTGGTCTTAGTTACTCGCAAATTACCGTATGCTTACCGTTTATAAGGGCTTACATGCCTTCGAGTATCTTTTGCGCATAAGACGTCCACTCGTAAATAGGGAGGATGACGAATCGCTTCACTTTACATGATGTTCCATATCTATTTTTGATAAAGATAAAGCATCATAACACCATAATTTTGATAGTATTTACGTGAAATGACTATAATTAAATATAATACTCTCCTAAAAAATGATGCTCAACTGCGACACTTTTCTTCTGCGATATATCTCACCAACCGTACCTACAATTGAGAGGTTGAAAAAATGCATAAAGGTCAGTCTGTTAGGAATTATTTACAACGCCCAATAAAACTTAATCGATTAAGTAAATATTGCAGTCAAGGTGAATAACTTACGTATAACTGTTGCCTTATACCTTCAAAATTAGCATCACCTCTAACTCTAAAAAATCACCAAACCCTAAATTACCTCTAATTATCATATAGATGAAAAACCAAAAACAATACTTGGCATACCACATGCTGAATGTGAGATAGATAGACCGAGGATGACTATCTTTCTTAATCGTAAATACAGGACTGTTTATATGACTTTTAAAAAAACGTTTTTGACTTGTTCAACGACCTTAGCAATTGGCATAGGTCTGCTAGGATCAGCACATGCTGCGCCATCGGAAAATCCGAGAAAACAGATGAGCTACCCAGCGTGGGGCGACTATACTGACGCTTGGACCCGAGATGATGCAGCAAAGATTGAGTTAAAAGAGGATAACACCTTACCTCTTTTAGAAGAGATGCCAGTAGATATTGTTACTGACGAAGTTTGGATTTGGGACACTTGGCCGATGACAAACTTAGACTCTAGAACCGTTAATTATAAAGGTTATAAAGTTATATTCTCGCTAACTGCTGACAGAGATTTAGATTTTCCACAGCGTCATTGGACCGCTGAGATTGGTTACTCGATTTCACGCGATGGAAAAAGCTGGGACTACCAAGGTGATGTTTTCCCCGAAGACGTTGATACGCCGGGACTAAGAGAATGGGCAGGCTCGACTATCCTTGTTGGTAACAAGGTCTACTTTTACTACACGGCCTCGGGTAGCGAAGGCGCTGGACCGAATGATGCTGAATATTTTACCCAAAAGCTCGTTGTGGCTAGTGCAACCATCTCTGCAGATTCAAACGGCATTTCTTTTAGCGACTGGAGCGAGCACGAAATAATCGCTGAGGCGGATGGCGAAATGTATCAAACGCTTGAGCAATCAAAAGCTGGCCCCATCATCTATGGCTTCAGAGACCCGTGGGTATTTAAAAACCCGCAGGACGGTCAAGTCTATATGTTGTTTGAAGGCAATAGTCCAGGTGAAGAAGTTGCTTGCGGTACAACCGATGGCGTAACTAATCCCGTTAACCCTGGTCCTTATGGCGCTAATCCAGCGGCAGCGAACGACAGTTCACTTCCAGTAAGCCCACAGGCGAAATATTATAACGGTAATATAGGTCTTGCCGTTGCTAATGAAGATAGTATGACGGAGTTTGAGCTTCTTCCGCCCATCTTGCATGCTAACTGTACTAACCAACAGCTAGAACGCCCCCACGCAACGTTCTCTGGCGGACTCGTATACCTATGGACTATCAGCCATAAATTTACCTTTTCCCCTGCGCTTCAAGATGCTGGTGTAGATGGGCTATACGGCTTTGTTGGGCCGTCAATTCGCAGTGACTATATTCCACTAAATGGAAGTGGTTTAGTGTTGGCAAATCCGCCTGAAAACAATGAACAAGCTTACTCTTGGTACATGATGCCAGGTGGCTTTGTTGAAGCCTTCTTAGACAATGTCCAGGGTGAGTTTGCTGGTACGCTAACGCCTACGGTTAAGATGGTGACAAAACAACAAACGAAAACTACTTTCGTTCACACTTTTGACGATGCCTTCATTCCATAAACAAACATTTAAGTAATTGCTTTTTTAAAGCAAATAGTGTTGAAACGGGTAAGCGCTTCGCTTACCCGTTTTTATGAGATGAACAAAGCTTTAAGCAAAAAGTAACTTCTATTGCTGGCTGTCGGCTGCGCCACTACCCCACCGCATAAGGCTTTTCTAGTGCACTTAAGCCCACACCGTTGCGTTTAATTACTCTAAGCTGAGTAGGAATACGCTCTTTCATGGCTTCAATATGACTTATCACGCCAATCATTTTTCCGCTGGCATTTAAGTTATCTAGCGCATCAAGGGCCACGTCTAAAGTTTCAGCATCCAGAGTGCCAAAGCCTTCATCCAAAAACAGCGAATCGATACTGGTTTTGTGACTAACCAGGTCTGATAAAGCTAAAGCCAGCGCAAGACTCACTAAGAAACTTTCTCCGCCAGACAAGGTTTTAGTATCTCGCACTACGTCACCTTGCCAAGTGTCTAGTACACTTAAACCTAACCCTTCGTTTTCCTTTCGAATTAGCTGATAGCGACCGTGTAATTTATCAAGCTGCTGATTAGCTAGCTGCACTAAGTTGTCCAAAGTAAGCCCTTGGGCAAAACGTCTGAATTTGTCGCCGCTTGCCGAACCAATCAGTGAGTGCAGGTAAGTAATATCGTCGTAGTAGGCTTCGAACTGGGCCATCTCGTTTACAAGCTGCTGCTGTTTTTTTCGTGCTTGGTTATTGGCGCTTAGCTGCTGTTCAATTTGCCCTAAAGAAGATAATAGCGTGTCACGCTGCTGAGCTTGCTGGGCAATTTTCGTATCGAGCCACTGTGCACCGTGTTCCTGTAAATCGCGCAGCCACTGCTCTGCATGGTCACGCGCTGTAAGCGACTGCTGTGTTGTCAGCGCGTTTTCTAATTTAAGGTCAGCCTGTTGTTTTTGCTCAGTTAATCGCTTTTGCAGCTCAAGAAGCCTAGTTCGGTTTTCTTCGTCTAAAAGGGCATGGCTGAACGCGTGTTCGTCGGTAAAGGGGCTTTCTGCCAACTTACGATTAAAGTACTCAGTTGCTTCTGTAAGTGCCTGCTCTTTTTCGCGCATTTGCTCGTCAAGTTGAGCAATTTCTGCTTCTACGCGAGACAAGATGGTCTGAGTTTGTTGCAAGCGAGATTTGCATTCACTCAGGTTTCGCTCAGCCTGTTCTTGGGCTGCGCTTGCCTTATTCCTTGTTTCAGCAATATCACCTTCAGGGAATATGGTTAAACGCGAATCGCGCAGCGCCTTTAGGCTGCTATCTAACTGCGAGAGTTCTTGGGATACGCCTTTCAGCTGGTTGTCGGCACTTTCGATATCACGATTGAGTACAAGCAAGGTGCTACCCACCTCTTGTAGCTCGCTTTTAAGTTTGCCGTGCAGCTGATGATTTTGTTTATAGGTTTTAAGGGCTTCAACTTTTTCGGCTAACCATTTAGCAATTCCATCGATAGACATATTACGAATTTCAGCACCGTATGCCGTCATCGTCTTGCTGAGCGCCTCAATACTATCGTCAACACTGTTAGTTTTATTCTCTAACTCTGCATTGCGTTCGGTGATTTGTTTTTCCAATGTTTCACGCTGCTGCATTGTAACCGCAAGTTCTGACTGTTTGGCTTGTAGCGCGTGTTGCGCTTCATTTTTACTCTGAATTGCGGCATTAAGGGCTTGCTCGCATTCTTCTATGCGGGTTAACTGTGCGCCAATGTCATCAAGCCGTTTTTTAAACTGTTCGGTAAATTGAGCGACGCTTTGCAATGTATCAATGTCGACCTGTTGGAAGCTCGGTATATCAGCGCACATTGCATGTAAAATCTGCTGCCACGTTGCTAACAACGCCTCTCGTTGCGCAATGGCTTGATCTAGCTGCTTATTAGTCTGAGCAAGGGTAAATTCGGTGTGTGTAACGCTTTCTTTTGCTCGCGCCCCCTGTAGCTCAATATTATCTAGCTGTTGTTTTAAGCTATCTCGCTTTTGAATAGTTTCAGGTACATCAATAACCACGCTAGACGTGGTGTGCTCGTTAGCCCCACACACAGGGCATGGTTCGCCACTTTTTAGCTGAGCACGAAGATGGGCCACTTCAGCATCTAGGGCGATAAGCGCCTCAATGTCTTTTAAATCACCGCGGGTTTGTTTGTAAGCATCAACCAAGGCTTGGCGGTCAGATTGCTGCTGCTGTAACTGTTTCGCTAAGTCTTCCTTCTGTGCACTCAGCGATACCTTATCTTCACCCAGTGCTAAATATTGCTGTTGAACGTGTCCCGCTTGCACTAGGTTGTCCCAGTGGCGAAGTTTATTATCGCGCTCTTGCTGAAGACCCATTTTGCTATTAGCGCTGGCCTTACTGGGATCAGATAGCGCGTCAGCCAATAAAGCATGAAGTGCCTTTTCGCACTTGGCAACTTGCGCGTTTTTGGTATCGAAGGTCTGAGTTAAGGTGTTTAAGGTTTCATTGTTTTTTGCGATAGCTTCATCTTGGGATGAAAGCGCCTGACGATCATTCTTTACGCTTTGTGTCAGTGCATCTAATTGCTTCTGATCTTGTTCAATATAACGGGCCGTTTCACTCCAGCCGCTGATAAACTCAGCCATACCGCTCAGTGAATGGTGTTCATTTAAGTAGGCTTCCAATGCTTCGAGTTTTGTCTTGTTATCTGCCGAGGCATTTTCAATTTCTGTGCGCTTTAGTGTTAGCGCGTTTATTGAGCCCGTTAAATTCGCGACATGTTCGTTTGCCTTTTGTTGAGCGGCAGTGTTCTGCGCGATTTCGTTATCCAGCGGAACAACCTGCTCGTTTATGCGCTTCTCAAGCTCACTACTTTGCTGCTTTACTTGAAGTAGCGCTTGTTCAGCTTTACTCACTTCCGAACTGAGCTGTGCTTTTTGCGTTTTTAAATCGGGAAGCTGAGTTGTCTTTTCACCAAGCTTTTCTTTGTACCGTGTTACATCTTGCTGAAGCCCGTTTCTCTGCAAGAACGGCAGACGAAGTTTTTCAGCGGGCTCACTTTGGGTTAAAAGATCAAGTTCTTGCTTTGCCTCATTGATGGCGTTATTCGCGGCCTGCTGTGCTTCACTGGCTGCTTTAATGGCTAGCTCGTTGGCGCTAAATGCATGTTCCCACTGCTGCTGCTTTTGCAGTTCCGCAAGTGTTTGGTTAAACGCTGCGACTTGGCCTTTGGTTTCGGCTTGCTCTTCTTCAAGCTGGATAATTTGCTCGTCGCTTAGCAAAGTTACGCCTTCTAACTTTATCGCGAATTCTTTCTTCTTTTGTTTAGCATCGCTAAATTGCTGATGCACTACCTGTGATATTTGCCCGTAAATTTCGGTGCCAGTTAACTCTTCAAGCAGCTCGGCTCGGTCGGCCTCGTTAGCATTTAAAAATGCAGCAAAATCCCCTTGCGACAGCATCATAGACTTAGTAAAGCGGGCAAAATTAAGGCCGGTCAGCTTCTCTATCTCTTCACTTTTCGGTCTAACCTGGGTAGCCAGTACCTTGCCGCTTCCCACTTCAGCTAGCTCAACATCGGCACTTTGCAGGTTACCGTCTACTTTACCTCTAGCGCGGCGCATACTCCAAAACGCGCGGTAGGCTTTACCCTTAATATCAAACTCAACTTCCGCCAAACACTCCGCCGTGCCGCGGGTCATGATGTCGTTGTTAGACGTTGAAATTGGCCCCAGGCGAGGGGTTTGGTGATAAAGCGCTAAACAAATGGCATCAAGTAGCGTGGTTTTACCCGCCCCCGTTGGGCCTGTGATAGCAAACAGGCCATTGTCGATAAACGGCGACTGGGTGAAATCTATCTTCCATTCCCCTTTTAGGGCGTTTAGGTTTTTAAGGCGTAAGGTCAATATTCTCATCGTATTATTCGCCTTTTCCTTTGTGGTCTCGCTTATCTGCACTGACTTGACCTTGCTCAGACTCGCTCGCGCTTACAGATGAGACGTCGCTTTCATTTTGAGATGAGACTTTATTGCTGGTATAGCCTTCAGTCTTTGCTTTCGATGTCTCACCTGACACATCAGCATCTTCGTCATTGGTATTTACACGCTCTACCGCTTCATTGAACATCAGTCTAATCCGGTCTATGCGCGAAGTGTTTTCCTTTGAGTCAGCAACATCTGTGACATCGTCGCTTTCTACTACTCCCGGCAGTAATTCTTCGGTCTTTTCGCTGCTTGGATTCTCTTCTATGGTCTCTAATGCCAAACGCGCTTCAAACACCTCATTTACCGACAGCTCGCTTAGCTGCACGTTTTGTTTTTCTGTTAAGCTCTTTACCGTGCGCTTGCGCTTGCGTTTTAATTGCAAAATTTCAGCATTTTTCCCCTCTAATAGGCCCTGAATACGCTGCTGCAAATCAGTTAAATAGTCTTCTGTTTCAACCTCAATGCACAGCCATACGGGGGGCTGAACGGAATTATTTGCGTCATCATCGGTGAGAGACGCTACAGCAATGGCTTCGCTTTTATTGATAACTTCCTCAATCGTCTTTAAGTCGCCTTTTATCACTTCCATAGCCTGGAAGCGGGGTACTGGAAGCGTAGAAAGGGTTGGTGTTGTACTTTCAGAATCAAACGATACTAGCACCACTTGTTTTTGCGTGTTCAGTTCATCAAAACTTAGCGGTATGGGCGAGCCTGAATAGCGAATATGCTCTGTTTTCGCCACTTTTTGTGGCCTGTGAATATGCCCAAGGGCTATGTAGTCAGCGGGTGGAAAACCTTTGGCGTCGAAGCCTTCAAGAGTGCCGATGTAAATATCACGCACACTTTCTGATTGACTCACGCCCAAGGCGGTTAAGTGCCCAGTGGCAATAATAGGAATGGCTGCGCTACGTTCACTGCCTTCTTTCCTTTGTTTTTCTTCTATTGAGGTGCGCAAGGATAAGGCCTCATCGTACAGCGACGCATAGTGCTGCTTTATTGCATCGCCAAGTGCCTGGCGCTTGTCGGTGGCGCTTTGCCCTGCCTCACTTATTAGAACGTCACGAGGGCGAATAAATGGTACCGCACACAGCACCGCACTGGGCTGGCCCTTGCGGTTATTAAGTGCAATCACTTGTTCACCTAATTCGCCATAGGTACTGGCTATCACATGACTATTTAAGTATTTCAGTAACGCCTTGCTTTCATTTAACACTGACACCGAGTCGTGATTTCCCCCCAGCACCACCAAGGTGCACTGCTTACCCTGTAGCTCGCCGATAAAAGCATGGTAGAGCTCTCTGGCATAGCTAGGCGGCGTGCCCGTGTCAAATACGTCCCCCGCGACAATGATCGCATCTATGTGATGCACATCTACTTGTTGAAGAAGCCACTTAAGAAAGGCAGCATGTTCGTTTTTACGACTTTTGGTAAAAAAACTCTGACCTAAGTGCCAGTCAGATGTATGCAATATTTTCATGTAGAAGTGAACCAGGCTTGTTGCATTGGAGATAGAGGTGCGCATTCAGTGCAATGCGGCTGTTGCCAGGGTGTGTAAATGACGCTCTACACACCTTAAAGCAACTATAGAGATTTTGTGGTTTTATGACAATGGTTTGTATGCATTGTGCAATACGTGCAATACGTGCAATACGTGCAATATGCACAATAAGCAGTATTTAAGAATAACGTGAATGTCTGCAGGCTTAAATTTCTCACCTATGCATGGCATTTGTAAGGCTAAGCGATCATCAAACAGGCTGATAAATATTGTCCCAGTAATCGTCAAGTGTCTTAACAGCATCACTAAGCCCTCGAGCAATAAAAACATCGCCGCTTCGTTCAACTAAATCCATGTCCACCAATTTATCAATGGCATCGGTAACGTCGAAGTCGAGTGCACAATCGAGTTCTTCTAAAAAGTACGCTTCTATCACGCTATCAAGCGTCGCTAATGTCATTCCACCGGCAACAACTTCATGCTCTGCTTGAGCCGAACATAATGCAGCATCGCCTTCAGCGGAGACTTTGCTGCATCTAAGTAGAAAAGTGTAAGCCAACAAGGCTTCTTTGCAGTCCTCTTCTTCTGCGGCATCAATTAACGTATGAAACACGCCTGCGTTGTTGTCTAAATTTTTAAAATACAGATTGTCAGACAACGCTTTCATAAAGCGTATTTTTCGATTTTTAAATTTTGTCCATTCCTTAAAGACAAAGCTACCGAATACCCCCATGCCAATTCCAAAAGTAATGAGACTTTGCTTGGTCAGTTCCACCTCGTCGTCCTTAAAGCCCAGCCAAAACGCGAGAAATGACGCCATAAGTAGTAGCGACGCGCCTAATTTAGTGACTAACACAACGGTGCCGCCAATTGCAGCTGATGCACTAATAATTAACTTATCAAGCGGGCGCATTTTTACTTCGCTGTTGGGAAACAGCATTTCTAGGTCAGCTTTAGGTACGTTTTGAAAAAGCTTTACGATGGTTGAACCAGGTTTAAACGTTAATGGCTTTTGCCCTTTTTGTTTAAAGTAGGCTTCATCTTTAAAGGTGATATACACGGCTACTTTATCGTAATTAGTAAACGACACCTGCTTTTTGCGTAAACCGAAAAATGTTCGTACTGTTTCAGTTTTTACTGACTCACCTCGTCGATAAAACACCACATTCTCAAAATCGTCGAAACTAACAGCAAGGCGTACTTTAAACAGAGATTCTTCTTTAAGTGCAGCTTCTAAGTCTTCATCTGTGACTTTTTCAAAATTAGCGGCGTTTAATAAGTTTGCAAAACCATTCGCAAATGCTTTCTGATTTTGTTTACGCACAGCTTCGCTTGAGACGTGCAGGTCACGAGTATCTTTATTCGGGTCGAAATGACTGTAACTGTTTTTCAATGTTTCCAGTTGCTCGTGGTACTGGTAATGAATACGATTCACTAACAAGGTCGAAAAAGTACGAAAGCAGGCGGACTCTTGCGCAAGCAAATTTTCACACAACGTAGCGACGTCGCACTTGCGAAAAGGGATAAATCGTTCTAACGGCATGAATTGTTCTTATGAGTTTTTTTGCTTCTTATAGGGCACAGATAATCACTCTTGGAAAAGGAAAAAACAACCATTCCATGCTGAATTAAGCCCAATGGATGAGCCGTGATTACATATTTTATGAACAAACCACGTAACTTCGTAACACATAAAACGTAACACGTAAAACGCTCGACTTAGCTCATTAGGCTTATAAAAAAAATCGTCTTCGCTTACAATGCGCAGATGACTTATCCCGTTCCCGCTACACAGGTTGAAACCCTGTACGAAATTAAAAAAAGCAAATTCATTGCTTGCGCTGGCTTTGCTAATTCTCGCGAAAGTGCCATGGCGCTTTTAGACAGCGTTAAACAACAATACCCCGACGCCAGACACCATTGCTGGGCTTATGTCTTTGGGAATCCCAATTCGCCAACTAGTGCAGCAATGGCCGATGATGGCGAGCCTAGCGGTACAGCCGGTAAACCCATATTAAATGTACTCCAACACAAAGATATCGGCGATATTATGGTTATCGTTACACGATATTTTGGCGGCATAAAATTAGGGGCTGGCGGCCTTGTTAGGGCTTACTCCGCAGCTGCGCAGCAAGCTATCGATGCCCTTGAAGTACGAGAAGAAGTAAAGCTGGAAACAGTGTTGGTTAACCTTGATTTCAAACACGAACAGTTTGTAAGACACTTAGTTGAAGAGGCACAAGGTAATATCGCAAGCTGCGATTACACTAACAGCGTGGATATGCAAGTTGCACTTCCATTAGCTGCAATAGATGGTTTTAAAAAACAGATGGCGCCAATTGCCTATTCAATCTCACATTCAGACGATTAGATTTAAAAAAACTCTACTCCACTTTTGCTCATACAGAAAAATAGAAGGCCTTCGCTTACACTGATGGCCTTCTAGATTACTTAGATAGTAATAAACAGACTTACTCTTTAAACGTACCGCGAATTGGATAATTGTTGTCGGGATTACGAATAAACTCCAGACCCGACACCAGCTGCTCTAAATCTGGACGCACAAATGGCGCGTTGGCAATTTCAGCAATATGAATCTTATTATTCTCGTTCAGTACAAATAGCGCTGGCTCCGAAAAGTTGTGGTCTGTTTCTTTCTCTGAACGGGGCTCGGAAATATACAAGCCTAAGGTTTTCATATCGCTCTGCGATAGACCACAGGCAATTGGAAATGTAATTGACAGTTCGTCTAAGTGTTCATCGAGCTGCTGCTTACTGTCACCGCTTATTGCAATGAGGTCTGTGTTGATCTCTCGAAGACGACCTTTGAAATCTTCGAGCTTATTTAAATATTTTGTACATATGGGGCAATGTTTGCCGCGAAACACGACTACCATTTTCCAGTCGCAGCCCTCTTCTTTGCTTGTAAGCGACACCGACTCTCCGGTAGAAAGCGTTACGTTGATGTCTGGAAACGTCGTTGTAGGGTGCATTTTTTGCGTATACATAAACAGTCCTTAATTATTGAATTGAATCCTTCAAAGTACATCCAACAAGCTTATTTGATGCAATGTACTTCTGCTGCACAAGGACTAATTGATACGAGGAAAAATTCATTCAGATCGCCTAACTGAACACTCGTTCAAAACTTCTTGTGTATTTTGCACAATAAGCGCGAAGTTTTGAAAGAGACAAAAAAAGCAGCTCCTTCGAGCTGCTTATATTTAACTGAACTATGTTTTTGTAGCGCGATTGTGTCGCTTACTCTAAGTAGCCTTCATTGGCTTTCACGGTGAGTGGGTGATAGCCCGGTTTTGCCTCTTCAAAAGCGCGCTTAGCAAATGCCTTGCCTTCTGGCGTTTTTGATAGTTCGCGGTAAAGGGGTTTAACCAGCTTGTTTCGCCCTATCGACACCAAATAGCTATACAAACGCTCAAACGCAGGCTGATAGTTATTTTCTACTGCAATCATTAGCCAGCTATGGGCAATTTCGTTGTTTTTAGTAGAGGTGAGTGAAAACGCTGAATCTAGCTCTACAAGCTGTGCTTCACTGAGTGACTCAGGCATATTGTTTAAGAAGTACAGCCACTCGTGTACCGTCCATTGTCCTGTTTCAATATCAGCAGCCTTTATTCCACCAGACAACCAAGCGCTGCGGGTCTCATCGATTTTAGAAAATGCATCAGACTCAGGATGTGGTGCGCCCTCTGGAATACCAGGCTCAAAAATCCATGTGTGAATGCGTTCAGCGTCTAGCTCATTAGGATATTGTTTCAACAAGGTTTTATCTAAATAGGCAATAAAGGTATCGGTTGTGATGCTCTTAAAGGCAAAGTCTTTGAAGTATTGCATTAAAAACGCATCAAAATTTTCGCGCCCAATTTTTTGTTCAATTTCACGTAAGAATAGCGCGCCTTTTTCATAGGGAATATTAGAAAACACGTCGTCCGGATTACGACCGCGAAGGTCAATCGCAAGGATTTCGTCATTGTCATCTAGAGCCGCAACGTCGTTCTCTAAATCTTGATAACCTAATACTGCTTCTTTTTTAAAGCGGTCATGACCATAGATCATTTCCATAATGCGGTAGGTTAAATAGGTCGTGAAACCCTCGTTTAACCACAAATCGCGCCATGTAGCGTTAGTAACCGTATTTCCAGACCAGCTGTGTGCTAGTTCATGGGCAATTAGTGAAACCAAGCTTTTATCACCCGCAATAACCGTTGGCGTAATAAACGATAGTCGAGGGTTTTCCATACCGCCGAAGGGGAACGAAGGAGGCAGGATAAGCAGATCATAGCGATCCCACTGGTAAGGACCGTAGGTCGCTTCTGTTACTTCAAGCATTGCTTCAGTATCTTCGAATTCTTTCGCAGCACTTTCCAGTAGTGCTGGCTCAGCGTAGACCCCCGTGCGCTCACCCATAGCTTTAAACTCTAAATCACCTATCGCTAATGCAATAAGATAAGAGGGGATTGGCTGTGGCATAGTAAATTCGTATTCACCGTCACGTTCCGTCGTTGGGTCGTTTGATGCACTCATTACCGCCAACAAGGCTTCTGGTGTTTTAATGGTAGCGTCATACGTTACGCGAACTTGGGGCGAGTCTTGAAGCGGAACAAAGCTTCTAGCATGAACCGCTTGCGTGAATAAAAACGGATGCTTTTTACCTGCGGTTTGAGCTGGTGTTAACCACTGCACGCCCGAGGCCTCTGGTGAGGTCGAATACGCAACTGTTAATGAGTTGGCAGCGCTTGGTAAAGTAATAGAAAGAGGCGTCCCCAAATCAGGATCAGTCTCTCCCATATCAAAGGGAACATCCTCACCATCGACACTCACACGTTGAATATCTAACCCACGTGTATCTAATACCAATGTGTCGTTTTCAGGTTTTGCGCGTTCAATGTCTAACGTTACGCTACCAATTAGCTGCTTAGACTCAAAGTTTGCGGTGAGATCTAAACTTAGATGAGTAACTCGAACTTCGTTTGGGTTCGCAAAAGAGTGATAGTCTATGCCTGAAGCGATGGCTTCATCGGCATGTTTTTCTACTTGAGTATTTGCTGCTTGAGCGTTTGAACCCGATTCAACCTTAACGGCTTTATCTTTATCTGCCTTCGCTGTGTCTACATTCTGATTATCACTACACGCAAATAAAACAGGTGCACAAATAAATGTAGCCAGTAGTCCGTATTTTCTCATAGAGCTTCCTAAAGGATTATTGATACGGTAATAGTGTATCAAGCCCCATTACGGCTGGCGAATCAAATGCGAAGAGCGGTGTTGCACCTGCGCTATATTTCGAAAACGCTATAGTGAAAGAGCGCGATATTGCGCAAAAAGCATTGCAAGAAGTGATGCGTTAATTCAATAAAAGCTTGCCGTAAATGTTCTTATGTAAACTCACGCTTTGTTTTTAACAAGTGAACACGGTTAATGTGGATAGTTACGCCCACTTTGGCAGGCGTAACCGCTTAACCGCTGTTAATTGATTAGGCTAAATTGATATCTACTTCTATATTACCGCGTGTTGCATTTGAGTATGGACATACTTTATGCGCAGTATCGACCAAGCTTCGCGCTTGTGCTTGCTCCATATCGCCTAAATCTACCGTCAGTTTAACCGCAATAGCAAAGCCTTGCTCAATGGGACCAATTGACACATCACCTGTAACACTAATGTCGTCAGCTAACTTTATTTTTTGCGCCGCAGCCACGTGTTTCAGTGCACCAATAAAACACGCCGAATAGCCTGCAGCAAACATCTGTTCTGGGTTTGTGCCTTCTCCACCTGCGCCGCCCAGCGCTTTCGGGGTAGATAATTTAAGATCTAGGTTCCCGTCACTTGATTTCGCCGTTCCTTCTCGACCGCCAGTTGCGGTTGCAGTTCCGGTATAAACGACTTGTTGAAGCTTATGCATAGTTGCTCTCCTTATTAGCGAGTTAATATATTTTGCATGCAAAATAAATTAACACCTAACCAACTTGCGGATCAAGTGCTTTGTATGCAAAATATTATCCTTAGTCAAAAGGCAACATCGGTAAAGGTTATAGCGTTATGTCAGAATTATTGAAGTTGGAAAATCAGCTTTGTCATCGGTTTTATACGCTATCGAACGCGTTTACTCGCGCTTACCGGCCCCTTCTTAAAGCGCTCGATATCACCTACCCGCAATATGTAACCTTAATGGCCTTGTGGGAAACTGACAACGTTACTATTGCCGAGCTTCTTGATAAGACCGCTATCGATGGTGGCGCTATGTCGCTAATACTTAAAAAGTTAGAAGACAAAGGCTTTTTAATGATTACCAAAGATAAAACCGATAAGCGAGTTAAGCGCGTACAGCTCACAAAGGCGGGAGAAGAAAAGAAAGCCCTAGCCGAAGACGTCCCCGCTCAGATGCTTTGCAAGCTGGACGGTATGACTACTGAAGAAAGCCGCACTTTACGGGATCTTCTTGATAAATTAGGTGACTGCTTTGAGAGCGCAATGCGCGAGTCGTTGTAGAGAGTGTACCTAGTTTGTCATAACTAGCACTGCCAATTTCTGTTATTATTTAAACTTCAGCGAACATGTGTGCGCTGTAAGTATCTCAGTACTATACTCTCACCTGTACGTGCTCTCCCTGTACGTGCTCTCACCTGCACATGTTACGGGGTGTTACACAAAACACTAGGTGGAGAGGTTCGCATATTTTTAAAGTAAAAAAAGGAGCTGTGATGACACAAGAAGAAACACAGATAAAAAGTATCCCAGCAAAAGCTTATTCTGTTCTGGAAGAGTGGATGAACAGCATTACTCACGGACTCGGGCTTATCGCGGCAATTATCGGTCTAGTGTTCATGGTGTATCGCGCCGACAATCCTCTTGCGTTAACAACGGCTGTTATTTACGGGTCTACACTAATTTTAATGTTTCTAAGCTCAACCCTCTATCACGCTATCTCACATGACAAAGCAAAAGGATGGCTGAAACTGTTCGACCACAGTGCAATATACTTACTGATAGCAGGTACTTACACACCTTTACTGTTGGTTTCAATTGGTGGCGTATTGGGAATAACCATGACCGCCGTTATTTGGTGCCTAGCAATTGGTGGAGTCGCATTCAAATTAGTAGCGCAACATCGCTTTCCTAAAGTGTCGGTAATGACCTATTTATTGATGGGGTGGATAGCGCTAGGTCTTATTTACCCGTTATACCTTGCTCTTCCGGGTGCGGGCCTCTGGCTACTTGTAGCAGGAGGTTTGTGTTTTAGCTTAGGCGTGTGCTTTTATGTAGCGAAAAAGGTAAAGTACACACATGCAATTTGGCACCTGTTCGTTATAGGCGGATGCAGCTGCCATTATTTTTCTATTTATTATTTTGTATTTTGATAACAGGCCCTTAGAAGCGCAGATATGCAAGCATTTGATACGAAAGATGACAGCCCCAAAACTTCACCTAAGATTGCATGGTTTTCTTTGCGTGCAGGGAAAATATGCCTGGGCAAAAAACCTGTAGAAAATGACTTTAAACAACTCAAATCACTTGGCGTTACCCATATTGCTACTGTGCAAACCAGTGAAGAAAACGCCCCTATTGTTCGCGATAATTCTGCAGCTGCGGGCATAGACTGGCTATGGGTACCCTTCATGCATCCGTCATCTGAATCTCCGACTGAAGATGTACATCTTCATCAATATCTTCACGAGCTATCTCAAATGCTAAGCGAGGGAGCAAAAATATATTTACACTGCGACGGCTCTCAACACCGCTGTAGTCTTTTGTTTTATGCGCTCTGTCATTATTGCCGTATTCCATCAAATAGTGCTTACAACGCACTGCATAGCTTCGGCGCAAGCGCAGCAAACAACCTACTAAGATCAGAGCTTACTTGGGCGGCAGAACTAGGGCATGTTGCGCCAAAAATGTAGTCTTTGGCTCTCCTTTTTGCCTCTTTAGAGTAGGTACAGCGTAACACGTCTGCATTTCAGGTAACGGCTCCCTCAGGTGAAAAACAAAAAAGCGGCTGCCATGTTTTTGGTCAACCGCTTTTAATAAGGCTAAGACGCCGTCTCAATGGCTAACTACTTCAATGTTGGAATAGGCAGTAGTGGCGAAATAATTTCACCAATGCGGCGAAACAGCTGCATTCGGGTTGTACCTGAGCGCCATACCAACCCAATCTCTCTAAAACCTTGGTCTTCTGCTGGAAAGCTTTTCAAGCCGGTATGCTCAAGAATAGACTGATTGATGGCAAGTTCTGGCAAAAAGGTATAGCCCATTTTACTGTTTGCCAACTGAACCAGTGTATGCAGACTACTTGCGGCAACACTACTTATTTGATCACTGTGCTGAAGATTACATGCACTCACAGCATGGCCTGTCATACAATGCTCTTGTTGAAGCAAAAATATACTTTTTTTAGGTAGGCCTGAAATATCAACAGGATTTGGCAGCTGCGCCGCCATGTCTTTGTGCGCTATCAAATGAAAAGGGTCATGACCCAACACCATCTGCTTACACCCCGGTGTCTCCATAGGAAGCGCTAAGATTAACAAATCGAGTCTTCCGTCAGTTAGCTGCTGAAGTAACTTCTCTGTGGTGTCTTCCTGCATCTCTAAATTGATATCGGGAAGAAAGGCAGAAAATGCTCCCATCATGCCTTCGAAAAGAAAAGGAGCAATGGTGGGAATGACACCAAGCTTAAGGGTTCCTCTCTGCCAGTTTCCTGCGTTTTGAGCGTACTCTACCAACTCTCCTGCTTCCTGCAGTAACACCTTACTGCGTTCAACAATGTCTAAACCTAAAGATGTAAACACAAAGGTCTTATGCTCACGTTCCAGTAACTGGCTTCCAAAATGCTCTTCTAAGTTTTGAATGGCCGTACTCAACGTTGATTGGCTAACATTACAACGCTGGGCTGCTCGGTGAAAATGCTGTTCCTGATAAAGCGTTACCAAATAATGTAGGTGCTTTAGATTTGGCCATTTCATCGGCTTCTCTCTATTCTTTAAAGGGATTAAAAGACAATGAATTAATCTAACATAAAGATTACAAACAGCCTAGACATCCGCAATATTTATGTGGGGTGTTTGCGCTAATGTTGTTGCAATAAAACCATATCCAGCCCCACTAATTACGAAGGTTTTAAGAAATCTTTATCTCTTCTCTGGAAAGCATGAATAAGTAGCGTTAGGATTAAAAAAGAGTAATCTTCGCAACGTATTCTTTAACAGCTGCGTAGACGCACTCTCGTCATTTTTCAGCCATAGCGCGAGTACCTATAGAGGGCAATATGAAAGGACATTATAAGAATATTTTATGTGTATTAAGCGACGCTCATCGACAGGATGATACTGTGGCACAGGCACTTCATATCGCCAAAGCACATCAGGCCTCGCTCACGATAATGCTCTCTTTAGAGGCCTTGCCACCAAATGCCAGTATGGTAATGGAGTCGTTTTCATACATCGATTCTCAACAGTCTATGGAAACGCAAGCTAAACATTGGCTGAAAGAACAAGCTGAAAATTGGGGTGAACAATATGATGTTTCTACCGCAGTAACAGTAGGTCAGCCTTTAATTGATGTTGTGCACTATGTTATTCGTAATGATGTCGACTTAGTTATAAAAAGAGCTGAAGAAAGTTTTCTGGATAAGCTATTTGGCAGTCTCGATATGAGGCTTTTCCGTAAGTGTCCCTGCCCTGTCTGGATAATAAATCACAAGCCTCGTAGCCAATATAAAAACGTAGTAGCGGCGCTCGATTTAAACTATCACTATCCTACTCATGAGGTTTCCATCAGACGAGACCTGAATAGAGATATACTGCAACATGCCGCTCAAATAGCATTACTCGAATTTGCTCAACTGCATATTGTCCACGTGTTCGATGCTGTGCCAGAAAACATCGCAAGGGACGGATTTATTACCGTAGACAACGACAGAATGGAAACGGACCTTGCCAAAATACATTCTGAACGAGAAGAAGAGTTAGAGAGATTACTTACAGAATTATCAAACGAGCTAGATGAGAATGTTTGGGAGTATTTAAACCCTCAAAAACATATAGTACATGGCTATCCAAGAAGGGAGATCGCCGCTACCACTACGTCACTTGATACAGACATCATTGTAATGGGAACGGTAGCAAGACTGGGCGTTCCGGGGTATATCATGGGCAGTACAGCTGAAGAAACCATCCACCAGTTAAAATGTGCAGTGGTAGGTGTTAAACCGAGAGGCTTCGAGAGCCCCATATCGGCAGAGTAACGTAAACGTTGACCTGAAAAAACAAAAAGCCGCATCAATATGCGGCTTTTTTGATACCAATTAACAGGCAGCCTACTTTGCGATTAGGCCACGCCGAAGGATGCTTTCAGAATAAAGAAGAAAATAATTGAAAGGATTGCGCCAGCAGGCAAAGTAACAATCCATGACACAACGATATTTCTTACAATCCCTAGGTTAAGTGCTGATACACCGCGAGCTAAACCCACGCCTAATACCGCTCCTACAAGCGTTTGAGTGGTTGAAATGGGCAAGCCTGTACCCGATGCAATAACTACCGTACATGCTGCTGCGAGTTCTGCGGCAAAACCACGGCTAGGTGTTAAGTGAGTGATACCTTGGCCAATAGTTTTTATAACCCGATGACCAAATAGCGCTAGACCTGCAACAATACCCAATCCACCTAACGGCAAAATCCACCAGGCAAGCGTGGTGCTCGAGTTAATCTCACCACCGCTGGTTACTACACTTACTACAGCCGCTAGAGGGCCAATTGCATTCGCTACGTCATTCGAACCGTGGGCAAACGCCATACAACAGGCTGTAACGACCATAAGAAGCGCGAATACTTTTTCTACGTTTGCCGCCTGTAAATCTGCATCTTCAGAGCCGCTGAACTTCATACGACCAATAAACCATTTACCCAAGAAGCCCAACGCTACGGCAATAGCAATCGCCAGTAGATATCCATTAACGGCACTTAGCTCTAAACCAACGTGCTTAAGGCCTTTCTTGATAGTAACCAACGACATGACGAAGCCCGCTAGTGCCATGTAAAAAGGTACGTAGCGTTTAGCATTGGCAAATGGAGAGGCGGTTTGGAATATGAGCTTGTGAGCACTCATAAAAATAAGGTAGGCGATAATACCTGATATAGCAGGCGTTACTACCCAACTACCTACAATGCCACCTACTTTATCCCATGATACAGCGTCCATACTTACGCCAGTTGCAGTAAAGCCGATGATTGCACCGATAATTGAGTGGGTTGTAGATACAGGCCACCCCAACCATGACGCTACTGCTAGCCAGATTCCAGCTGCAAGCAGTGACGAGATCATGCCTAATACAAGGTATTCAGGTATGTCTATAAAGTAGGTTGAGTCGATGATCCCTTTTCGAATAGTAGACGTTACTTCGCCACCTGCTAGGTAGGCGCCAGCAAACTCAAATATCATTGCAATGATAATGGCTTGTTTAATTGTTAAAGCTTTAGAACCTACTGACGTACCCATTGCGTTGGCAACGTCGTTTGCTCCAATACCCCATGCCATGACGAAACCAACGCCGGCGGCAAGGATTATAAGAATTAGGCCATAACTTTCAAAAAATTCCACGGATAATCGCTCCCGATCTAAACGCGATTTAGGCTGGACGCTACTTGAATAAGTAGCATGATCTCTTCGCCCCAAAGGCTAGAGAAAGAAGTTAAAGACAAATTGTGTTTTATCATAAGGTTCGATTAAATTTTGCACGATCTGTTCTTGGCTGCGGCGCATGATAACGTAATCATGTTAGAAGCCATAGCGAAAATCATCGAAAAACGATAAAAGTATGTGGAATTAATTGAATGCGATGATAAATCCACCAAATATTTCAGTTTTATGACAGATAAATTTCCCATATATCCATATTTGAATATCAATACGCAAAATCGTACTGACCATTTGGACAGGTTTACGTCAAATCTTCTAACTTTTGCTGCATATTTTCTAGCGGCGTATGCCTTACATCGGTGCCACGAGTGAGATAGATAACATACTCACAAACATTTTTACATCTATCACCAATTCGCTCTAACGAACGCATTGCCCACAAAACATCGAGCCAATCCTGCATATCCTCGGTGCTTTTTTGCATTTCAGACGTTGTGTAAGACAACAGCCTCTTATATTCACTGTCGATGCGATTGTCCTGGTCATACACTTCTAACGCCGCCGCTTCATCCTGGCGGGCAAAAGCATCGAACGTTCCTCGCATCATGGCTGCCACTCTCTCACCAATAAGTAACATACTGCTTTTGATAGTATCTGAGCTTGGCAATTTATTGCGGGTTACTAACTTGGCAATACGCTCTATTTCGTCGCCCATTCGTTCAATATCGGTAATGGCTTTAGAAATAGTCATAATTAAACGCAAGTCGCTAGCTGTGGGGTGACGTTTCGCGATAATACGTAAGCACTCTTCGTCAATTTGAATTTCCATAGAATTAATTTTCAAATCGTTTAACACCACTTTTTCGGCCAGTGCGGCATGATTGTGTTTCACTGCTTTTAGCGTGTCTACCAACTGTTGCTCTACTTCACCTCCCATGGTTAATACCGAGTTACGCAGGTTCTCTAACTCAATATTAAACGTTCCTGAGATATGGGTATTTAATGCTACTTGTCGCATGATAATCTCTCCTGACGCTATAGCACTTGATGCGCCGCAGAAAAACGAAGTTTTGTTGCGCGCTGCACAAGGTAAGTGTGGGATATATGGATGATTAGATTAACCATAGCGCCCAGTAATATAATCTTCTGTCTGCTTTTTTTCAGGCATGGTGAATAGCGTGTCACTGTCTGCATACTCTATCAATCTGCCCTGATGGAAGAAGGCCGTATAGTCGCTCACACGAGACGCTTGCTGCATGTTGTGGGTCACAATAATGATGGTGCACTGCTTTTTTAGCGAATCCATAAGTTCTTCGATAAATAGGGTAGTAAGCGGATCAAGCGCCGAAGTGGGCTCATCAAGCAGCAGAATATCAGGCTTTAGCGCTAGCGCCCGCGCAATAACCAAACGCTGCTGCTGACCACCAGATAGAACATGGGCAGATTCGAACAGGCGATCTTTAACTTCATCCCACAGCGCCGCCTGTTTCAGTGCACTTTCAACGGCATCATCTAAATGACGGCGCACTTTGACGCCTTGCAGTTTCAATCCATAGCAAACGTTTTCATAAATACTCATAGGAAACGGGTTTGGCCGCTGAAACACCATGCCTACATTGGTTCTGAGACGGGACACATTTATTTTTCGACTATTGATGTTTCTGCCATCGATTATGATTTCACCGTTGTACTTACAGCCATCATACAAGTCGTTAAGGCGGTTGAAACAGCTAATAAGCGTAGATTTACCACAGCCACTTTGACCTATTAAAGCCGTTATTTTGTTTTTGGGTATTCGCATGCTGATGTCATTCAACACATGCTTATTACCAAACCACAGATTGAGGTTTCTCACCTCTACTGCGGTTTGTTCTGCACTAATGTCGTCAACGTTTAGTGTATTGTGTTCGAACAACTTCAACATGTTATCAAAACCTGTAATTATCCTGTGATATAGCGTTTGCGCAGACGTGCTCTTAGTAACACAGCCAGTATATTTAAGATGAATACAACAATAAGTAAAAGTAGACAGGCTGCAAACATCATACTTGCACTTTTTCCATCAGTCTGGCTGTGGAAGGCGCCATCATATATAAGGACGCCAAGATGCATAAACTGTCTGTCTAGGTGTAAATAGGGAAATTCACCATCTATCGGTAAAGCAGGGGCAAATTTGACGGCACCGACTAACATCAGGGGAGCAACTTCTCCTGCAGCTCTCGCAATGGCGAGTATTACGCCAGTCATAATACCGGGCGATGCTATAGGTAAAACTGTGCGAACAATGGTCTCAAATTTCGTTGCGCCCAAAGCATAGCTTCCTGTTTTCAAACCTTCCGGCACCCGGCGTAAACCCTCTTCGGTCGCCACAATCACAACAGGCAGCGTTAAAATAGCCATTGTTAATGCAGCCCAGAAAATACCGGGGCTCCCCATTGTGGGTGATGGCAGTGCGTCACTGAAAAGCAGTTCGTCTATACTGCCTCCTAGCGTGTAAACGAAAAAGCCTAATCCAAATACGCCGTAAACAATAGAGGGAACACCAGCCATATTGCTCACACTCACGCGTATGGTGGTCGTCAGAGCTGAATGGGGTGCATACTCACTCAAGTATATCGCAGCCAATACGCCAAAAGGAGTGACTATAATCGTCATTAGAAACACCATCAGTACGGTGCCAAATAGTGCCGGAAATACCCCGCCTGATGTATTAGCTTGTTTGGGAGAGTCACTGAGAAACACACCAATTTCTGAAAACACGACCTTCCATTTTTCGAATGCGCTTAGTCGACTCACAAAGTCCACGCTCTGAATATCTGACATAGGAATGACAAAAGCAGACTTATCGGCAAACGTTACCCATAATTCATATTCCGCTCGCGTTGCTTCTAACGCTTCTACGCGCTTCTGATATTCAGTAAACGAGGCTACCAGCTTTTCCCTAGCGGGAGCTTCCTCATCAACCCCTCGTTTATCAAATTGTGAAAGGGCTTCGTGAATAGGCGCTAATTTTTGCGTGTTTAGCTCTTCTATTTGCGCAGTAATCAGGGCAACTTCATCCATTACTGCGTTTATTATTTCAAGCCCCTGAGCGGGCTTTGAGGGCACGACAATATATTCCGGAATGGCGAGCACTCGTCTTCCATCTTGAAATTTTATCTCAGCGCTTTCCGGTATTAGGTCCAGACTTTCAACCTGCTCTTCGGCAAGTTGTTTCTGCGAGCCATAAGGGGTCTGGCTATCAGAGTACTTAAGCCTAACGCCGCCCCCCGATGGATCCTCAAAAACATTGGCGAAAACGGTGAAAGCGCTGCCGTCAGATTGTTTTCCCGTCACCATATAAATCGGCTCAGGCCAAAAATAGGCCATTCCTCGCATTCCAATAAGAATGAGCACGCTTACTAGTGCAATGAGCAACAGACTAGTAAAAAAGGCGGTTAAGCTAATAACGAAAGACTGGCGCTGAACCGCGTTTAGCCCAAACGATTGGCGACTAAGCATAATATTGTCTGCTCCTAAGTCGCTGTCGTAAAAGCTCTGCAATTGTGTTCACCATGAATGTAAACAAAAACAATATGCAGGCAGTTAAGAACAAGATTTGATAGTGGGCAGAAGTGACTTCAGCCTCGGGTAGCTCAATTGCTAGATTGGCAGTAAGTGCTCGCAAACCTTCTATTAACCCCCAGCTTGATATGGGTGTATTCCCGGTGACCATTAGTACTATCATGGTCTCGCCGAAGGCGCGACCAAACCCCAACATTATTGCTGCCACAATACCAGGCAGTGCAACGTGCAACACCACGTGCAAAAGGGTTTGCAATCGAGTGGCGCCTAGTGCAAATGAGGCAAGCTTTAAGTCTTTCGGAACCCCGTTTATAGCATCTTCGGCTAGTGAATATATGCTGGGCGATATAGCGACGCCCAACGCTAGCGCGACTACAATAGTGGTTTTGCCAATGGGGCTGTTTGACTCAGAAGCGAGTAAGGTAAAACCGTCAACGCCAATTAAAGAGAACACGATTGATGGTGCAAACTCTACACTTACAAATCCCAATACGAACACGCCCCCCAAAGCAAACATAAGTTCAGCCCCATGCCGGAATCGTTTAGGAAGATAGTCCGCCACTGGCCGCTGGACAAGCGCTACCGCGATTAGCACAAAAGGTATGACAATAAGGAAGAAAGCAAAGGAAAAGAGAAATTGCTCTGCTTTTGGTGATAGCCAGATAGCGGCAATGAAGCCAATTAACACGCTGGGAATAGCTTCTAGCAGCTCAATCGCGGGCTTGACTATATTACGCATACGACTTTTGGCAAAAAATGCCGTGTAAATTGCCGCGCCGATCGCGACGGGTATAGCAATAAGTAATGCAAGAAGAGACGCTTTGATACTGCCAATAAGAAGTGGCGTTAAGCTAAATTTAGCTTCTTGATAGTCTGATGCGCTAGTGGTTTGCCATACCGTATTCTCGGTCTCATATCCTTCATAGTGCTGAGGCTCAAAAAGCGACGCCCATGTTGTTATTCCACTTAAATGCTTTCCTTCCCATACCGACACCGTGGTGTCAGAGAACCCGTACAACTTATCGCCGTACCAAATTATATTGGCGACAGGGTGATTAAAATTTTGTACCGACACGACATCACCCGAAACACGGTTGACGAGCAGTAACCTCGCTTTGCTCGTCATTACTGCCACTATGTTAATACTGGCATGCTCTGCCACGTCTAACACTTTTTCATCAACTAGAGGAATGTGGTAGGTCGGTTCGAAGGTGAGCCCCTTTTCACTTTTGCTTATTACCCACCGAGTCAGGGTTCTAGCGTTGCTATTCACTAAAAAGAAAGTGCGGTCTTTGGCAAGTGGAAAGACAATTGGCTCATCACTCGCTAAGCCAAGGTCACCTGCTATGGGCTGTAATGTAGCGTCACCATCACGTAATCTATTGAGGAACAACCCATCGTCAAACTGAAGAAGCACGCTTTCACTACCCGGCAACAGGACAGAGCGTGCAACGTTGTTAAAACGTTTATCTATAATATTGGTTGGCTGCTGCCGATTAATCCATCTTATAAAAATGCTATTTTCACGTTGAATCGATACCACCGCCCATTTAGAAGACAGTGCAAAATCCCATTCATTCCGTCTATTCCATTCTTCCTTTGGAAGGGCAAAACTCATTATCTGGGTTTGGCCTGCCAAGGCGGAATGTGCCGATGTATCTGCGCCTTCGCTGGCGCTCATAATAAACGAACGAACAGGCAACACCCTCACTTGCGCATTTGGAGAGACGTCTACAATGTAGTTTTCGCCCATCATATTTTGCGCAGACAGCACATGACTACATGGACGAATATAGTCGTGCATACCAACTAAATTCGCTTCATCAAGCTGTTTTAACCCTAAGCGACAGTCTTGCTTTTTAACCAACAGCGGCTGACTATTTATGAAGTCACCAGCAATAATAATTCGTTCGTTTTTTGGAATTTGATATGAAGCAATAAGATGTAAACTGGGACTATATGCTAAGGGTAAAGCCTGAATAATCAGGTGAGTCACTAGAATAACAAGAGTCAGTAAAACAAGACCGCCAAAGCCCGTTACTACATAACGTGCCCGCCTATCATTGCGCAGGCGTTTTTTGTTCTTGCTGTTGCTATCGAAAGTCATGCGGTTGTTTAGTCATTCTTATTTTCGAAATTCTTCATTTTTCAGAAGAATAACCCTAAATTGCACTGGTGAGCAGTGTAAGTTTTGTTATGCTAATAGCAAGTGAAAGTTTATAGCATTACCTTCGCGCAACTTACGCGGCGCCTATGGTATTACCCTACAGAAAGACGATCAAAAGTTTTTCTCTACCAGCCCAATAAGGAGCATAAAATGCAGTCATTGGTTATAAGTATTATGGGTAAAGATAAGCCTGGTCTAGTGGATGCACTAGCTAAGTGCATATACAAACATGAAGGCAATTGGCAAGGTTCAAGCTTTGCACATATGGCGGGTATGTTTACTGGCTTCGTAGAAGTGCATGTAACGGAAGAGCACAAGCAGAATTTAATTGATGCGCTGGATGCCATAACGGATTTATCAGTACAATCGGTGGCGGTGGCTAGCGAACAAAACAATAACAATACAAAACTCACCGTCGATGTAATGGGTAACGATAAAACAGGTATCGTTCAAGAACTCACATCAGTACTTAACCAATTCAATTTGAATATTCTAACCTTTGCATCCCATTGCGAAAGTGCCCCTAATTGGGGAAGTCTCATATTTAAAGCCAAAGCAGAAATTGCAGTACCTGAAGACTTTGACGATGGTGCGTTGCAAGATGCATTAGAATCACTAGCTAACGACTTAGTTGTAGACATTTCGGCAAAGCGATAGTGCAATCAAAAATAACTGTTACTCACTTATCAGTGATTAACAAACCAAAGCGTAGAGCTTTGAAAGGTAACGGAATCACCGCAACGCCCCTTTGTTTCTTACACAAGGTGCGTTTTGTCACAGTAGTGTCACCGACTGATGGCAGTCTTTGACCATTTTTATGAACGTGAAATGAGACATTATGGATAACGACGTTTTATATTATCCCAAAGAATTAAGCTGGCTTGCATTCAATGAACGAGTACTTCAAGAAGCAGCGGATAAAAATAACCCTGCAATAGAGCGAATTCGCTTTCTAGGCATTTACTCAAACAACCTTGATGAATTCTACCGCGTTCGCGCCGCCGACGTTAAGCGACAAATCACCATCGCACAAAATGATGGAAACGAGGAAGAAGCAGAGCGACTCATCGGCTTAATGGCGCAAATTCAGAAGAAAGTAGTACACCTTTCTGAAAAATTTGACCAAATACATAAAGAAGTTGTTAAAGCGCTTGCTCGCTACAACATCCATATTCTCAGAAAAGATGACCTTGATGACTATCAGAAACAGTGGGTTCGCAATTTTTTCGTAAACAAAGCGCTTCGCCACATAGCCCCTATTCTAATTGATAAAAAAACCGACTTGCTCAGCCGACTCAACGGCACATCGGTATACCTTTACGTTGCTCTTAGAAGGAAGGACCGCAATCCAAGGTTTGCTGTGATTCAGGTGCCAACAACTGAAATGTCGCGTTTCATGTTAATACCGCCACAAAAGAGCAAAAAGAAGAAGAGCATCATTATGCTCGATGACATGATTCAGCTCTGTATCGAAGACATATTTCGCGGTTTTGTTAAGTTTGATGAAATCGAAGCCTTCTCGTTCAAAATGACACGTGACGCTGAATACTCGATTAACGAAGAGATTGACGAAAGCTTTGTTGAGAAGATGTCTGAAAGTATGAAGCAGCGTTTAATTGCTGAACCTGTGCGGGTAATTTACGATACCGACATGCCAGAGGATATGCAGTCTGACCTGCGCAAACGCTTAAAAATCACCAAGCTTGATACCATGCATGCTGCTGGGCACTACCGCAACTTTAAAGACTTTATTGGTTTTCCAAATGTGGGTCGAGAGTATCTAGAGCATGCAACACTTCCTGCGATAGACAGTAAAGCCTTTTCGAAATACAACACGGTATTTGATGCCATTACAGCACGGGATATTTTGCTTTATTACCCGTATCATCGCTTTTTGCACTTCACCGAGTTTTTACGTCAGGCAGCTTTCGACCCGAACGTCAAAACCATACGTATCAATATCTATCGTGTTGCGAGTAATTCGCGCATTGTAAACTCGTTGATTGACGCGGTGGACAACGGTAAGAAAGTAACGGTTGTAGTAGAACTTCGCGCGCGCTTTGATGAAGAGGCCAACATTGAATGGTCTAAGCGTATGACGGATGCGGGTATACGCGTAGTGCTCGGTGTACCTACCCTTAAAATTCACTCTAAACTATGTATTGTGACCCGTGAAGAACGGGGGAACTTGGTGAATTATGCGCATTTTGGTACAGGTAATTTTAACGAGAAAACCGCAAAAATTTATACCGATTACAGCTTATTTACCCGCAATCAAGAATTAGCAGATGAAGGCGTCGCGGTATTTGATCTCATTCAATACCCTTACAGACGCTATAAATTTCAGCACCTTCAAATATCGCCACTAAATGCCAGAACTAAAATTCAGTCTCTGATTCGTCAAGAAATTCAGCATTTAAATCAGGGACAGAAAGCTCAGATCACGTTCAAAATTAACAACCTTGTTGATAAAGAACTTATCGATGATTTGTACCGCGCAAGCCAGGCTGGCGTTAAAATTCGCGGTATTGTTCGCGGTATGTGCTCACTGAATCCTGGGATAAAAGGAATAAGTGAAAACATCGAAATTATCTCTATTGTTGATAGGTTCCTTGAACACCCCCGCGTGATGATATTTGAAGGCGGCGGCGAAAGAAAAGTGTACATTTCATCGGCCGATTGGATGACTCGGAATATGGATAACCGTATCGAAGTAGGTTGCCCTGTTTACGATAAAGGGCTTCAACAGCGCATTGTTGATATAATGGAGCTTCAATTTAAAGATACCCTTAAAGCACGAGTGATTGACAAGGATCAGAGCAACAAGTACGTTCGCAGGGGTAACCGTAAAAAACTTCGCTCTCAGATAGACATTTATGACTATTTGAAGAAGCTAGAAGACACTTTGTAGGATAGAAAATTAGTACATGACCCAGCACGAATCAGTTTTTAATGACGTGGAAACCCGCGAAGTCAATAAAGTCGCAGCACTAGACATTGGCTCAAATAGTTTTCACTTAGTAGTAGCACGCATTGTTGCTGGGTCTGTGCAGATTCTGCATAGAGTTAAACAAAAGGTTCGCTTGGCCGAAGGTCTTAACGACGACGATATATTGTCTGATGAAGCGATGGAGCGTGGGCTTGCTATGCTAAAAGTGGTAGCAGAGAGCCTGAAAGGTTTTGAACCTGACTCAGTGCGGATTGTGGCGACCCATACGTTGCGAAGGGCGAGAAACGCTCGCGATTTTATTAATGCAGCAAAAGACATTCTTCCCTACCCTATTGAAGTTATCTCGGGGGTAGAAGAGGCGCGACTTATATACTCAGGTGTGGCCCATACCAATCATGCAGACGGTCAGCAGTTAGTAATAGACATCGGTGGTGGTTCTACCGAGTTCGTCATTGGTGAAGGCTTCACCCCCTTACTCTGCCGTAGTCTTCAAATGGGCTGCGTTAGCTACACCAAGCGCTTCTTTTCAGATGGTGAGCTAAAGGCAAAAGCCTTTGATCGCGCCATTACCGCGGCACAACAAGAACTTGAGTTAATCGACAACAAATATCGCAGATTAGGTTGGGTTCAGTGTATCGGTACATCAGGTACCATTCGTTCACTATTTACTCTTTGTCAGCAAGACAGGCCGAATGGCCACGATATACCTGTGACGCTCAAGAGCTTGCGCAACTTGATGAAGCAGTTCATTAGTGCAGGACATATAGACAAGCTTAGCTATCCTGATTTAAGTGAAGATCGCCGCGTAGTTATCGCTGGCGGCCTCGCTATTCTTATCGCCGTATTTAAAGCGCTGGAAATTGAAGGCTTAGTCTATTCTCCAGCAGCCTTACGTGAGGGTGTTCTTTATCAAATGGAAGATGAGTTGCACCACGCAGATATTCGCGGCAGAACCGCCAGTAGTTTGGCCACCCGCTATGACGTAGATACCTCACAAGCCACCATGGTTTTGAACACAACACTTACGCTGTTTCGCGAGGTTGAAAAAGTGTGGAAGCTTAAAGGCCGTGATTTTAAAAGCATGCTCGGATGGGCAGCTTTACTTCATGAAGTCGGCATGCAAATTAACTCTCGTGGCATTCAAAAACACAGTGCTTATATACTTGGCAACACGGATATGCCTGGGTTTACACAAGAACAACAGTTATTACTAGCCACATTGGTCAGGTTTCACAGAAAGAAAATTCGCATTAACGAACTGCCTTCGTTCAACTTATTTGACGATCTTGCGGTAAAACGCTTAATCGCTTTATTGCGCTTGGGCGTGTTGTTGAATATCAAACGCCAGGAAGGCTTTGTTCCAGAACTTTTAGTGAATGTGGAAAAGAGCGAACTCACCATCACCTTCCCTGAGGGGTGGCTCGACGAAAAACCGATTATCTCTGCTGATCTATTGCGAGAAAGCCATTACTGGAAAGCCCTTGATTTGAAACTCTCTATTGTTCCTAACATTGAGCAATTACATCCCACCGTGGAATAGACAAACAGCGCCTTTCACGCCCCTGCCAAAACTCCGTTATGCACATTTTATAGGCAAATATGAGTATTATTTGTCTATAAAAATCGTATACTACGCATTAGCTTTACCTTATTAAAAAAAGTCAAATCGCATTCTTATAATAGGTTCTCAATAATCGTCATGTTTCGTAGTATCTGGATTTATCTGTTGTTAATTGTAAATTCATCTGCCTATGCAACGCCTAACCATATCTACTTTCTTAGCGAAATTACGCCACCCTATTATTGGATTGACGAAAATGGTAAGGCGCAGGGCGTTAACGTAGACCTTGCGAATGCGCTTAAACCTCTGCTCCCATTTACTAGTTCTCTTGAGCACATGCCATGGGCTCGAGCTTATCAGGAGACTCACGAAAAACCAGATTTTGTGCTCTTATCATTATTAAAAACACCAAAGCGAGAAGATCAGTTTGAGTGGCTAGGCGCAGTTAATCATATGCAGGCTGCACTCATTCGGCTAAAGCGAAAAGATAATGCACATATCACATCATTGGACGATGCTAAAAACTTTCGGATAGGATCGATTAGGGGCTATGGCTCAGCATCATTTTTGCAGCAGCAAGGTTTTGAAGAAAATAGAAACTTAGCGTTGGTCACGAAACCTGCAATATTGTGGAAGCTTCTGTACATGGAACGCATCGACTTTGCTCTTGCAAATTTCGAGACAGGTAAATACGAAATAAATGACGCTGGGTTTAACCCAAACGACGTAACGAGCGAATATGTCATCAAAGCATTAGGTGCCGATCTTTTTGTTGCCACTGGTCTAAAGACTGAGCAAGACAAAGTGATTTCGATTAAAAATGCGCTCTCAATTTTAAAAGCAAATGGCGAATACGCTCGGATATTAAAAAAATGGGGCCTTGAACCGATTGAATCGACGCAATAGCCCCACCTTTTCTTAACCCCAGCAAACTAACTATTTAGCTTCAACTTGCGTGTTTTGTGACGGTACGATGTCGTACTTTTTAAACCAAGCCAGAATGTTTTCAACCTTACCAATCATTCTTGAAGGTTTTGATGCGATACCGTGAGGCGAACCTGGTACTTTTACCAGTACACTATCCACTTTTTGAAGCTTTAAAGCCTGATAAAACTGCTCAGTCTCAGACATGGGCGTGCGTTTATCCTCCACACCGGTAATCAACATGGTTGGTGTCGTTACGTTTCCTACTAGCGACAAAGGTGAGCGCTTCCAGTAATGCTCTACGTTATCCCAAGGCTTGCCAGGAAATTGAAAAGGGATTTGATAAAGACCTGAATCGGCAGTCAGTACTTTCGATAGCCAGTTAATAACAGGTTTAGCAACCACAGCGGCTTTGAATCGATTGGTGAGGCCAATGGCATAGGCTGATGCAATCCCTCCTGCTGAACCACCCGTTATAAACAGGCGCTCTGGGTCAGCTATTCCCTTTTCTATTAACGCGTCGACGCCGGACATATGATCTGAGAAGTCATACTCCGAGCTGTACTTCCCTTGAAGTAATAGTGCAAAGCGTTCACCATAACCTGTACTGCCGCGATGGTTGTCGTAAAACACCACATAGCCCTCTGCTGCCATGCGCTGCAGCTCAGCAGTAAACACAGGGCCATAGGCGAGATTTGGCCCGCCGTGAATTTCCAAAATAAGTGGGTAGGTTTTCGTGCTGTCATAGTTTGGCGGCAGAATGTACCAACCTTGAATTTCTTCACCATCAATAGAAGACTGATAGACAATTTCTTTAACTTCACCCAACTGCTTGTGACCCAGCACGTCTTCATTAAGTGCTGTAAGCTGTCGCTCGCTTCGAGTAGTAACAAATAGATCCGCAGGACGATCGGTTCGTCCTTTGGTGTATGCCACTACATCACCTACCGCATGATAGGTACCAAACACGTAAGGACGACCGAGTGTAGTGCCACCTAAACCGCTAGCCACTGTTTTCACTTTGCCTGACAAAGACACCACATCAATTTGCGCTAAGCCGCGTACCGATTGCTGAAAATAGATATGCTTATTATTTTTCCAATGAAAGTTAGATACCGAGTTATCAATGTCTTTTGTTAAGTTTTGAGCATCTGTACCATCGCTCTTCATCACATACAAATAGCTATTTTTGTACATCACTTTTTCGTCATCGCGACGCGCGTAAGCAATATGCTTTCCGTCAGGCGATACTACGGGCGATGATTCGAGCCCTTTCTCGCTAGTTAGCTGCGCGATATTACCCATCATATCCACAGAGAAGATATCCCCCTCAACAGGTTCATATTCCCAATTGTCACTGCGGTTGGCAGAGAAATAAATTTTGTTGCCACTAGGAGAGAAGCTTAAACGCCCGTTGTGATGATAGTTACCTGAAGTGAGCTGTCGTGCGGTGCCTCCCTCGGCAGGAACAACAAAAATATGGGTATAAGCAGGCTCAAGAACACCGCGTCCATCGGCTTGATAACGGGCTTTAGTAATATATTGAAAGCTAGGAGACCACTTTGCACCGTCAGGCTTTTTGGGCATTTTGACGTCTAGCGGCTTTTCCTTGGCATCTACGCTCATGGTAAAGGCAATATGCTTACCGTCTGGCGACCATGTGATGTTGCTAGGACTTGAAGTGACATTAGTGACGAGTGCCGTTTGCCCTGTGTCCATCCAGCGTACGTATAGCTGAGGTTTACCTTCTTCATTAGAAAGGTAAGCCAAACGACTACCGTCTGGTGACCAGCGAATAGAATAGTAACTCTTTTTAGATGACAGTAGAGGGCGATGAGATTTGCCATCCACAGACGCTAGCCAGACGTTCGCGCGACTGCTGTCAGACATGATGTCGTTCGAGCGACGTACATAGGCGATATATTTACCGTTTGGCGATACTTGAACTTCGCTCACGTATTCTAAATTGAAAATATCTTCCGATTTAAAATAGCGTTCAGAGTCGGTAGTAAGAGATTCTCTCTCATTGCTTGCAAGCGCTGTGGATGGCATAGCTAGCGTGCCTACGCTAAATAGTGCAGCCCATATAGCAAACCGCTTTTTGACTGACGGGTACCTGTGATTTCTCGTAAAAGACATATCTCACCTTAATCTATTTGTTCTTATCCGTTCTTTTTATGGGGTGATCACGTTGTAGTGATGCATTTATCGTCTCCATATTACTGAATATATTCAGCCAATAAAGATTAAACGTTGAGCGACATCGCTAGGCGATTAAGCGCAGTACACAGGGGCGTTGGCTTTGGCCGAATGGTTAGTAGCGTGATAGCGATAAAATGATAACTTCTATACAAGGCGTAAAAGGAGTGCCCATGAATAATTCACACGGCGAGTTTGAATGTAGCGTAAGCGGTCAGTTGCTGCTCTTCTCAGCGCGCGGACCGTGGAATGACGAAACCATGAGAAATGGCGTAATTAAGATGTCTTCTGACATTTCAAAATTCGAAAAGGGCACTAAATGGGCACAAGTAAGCTGCCTTTACGGTGAAAGCCTGATGCCCCCTTCCACCTTTGATATTTTTGTAAAACAAACTCGTGTAAGAAAAACCCGCGGCCTGTCGTTTCTTGCCGTGGTGATATTAGATACCGACATTATGCTCACAACTAAGCATCAGATTTCTCAGTGCTACGACGCTGCCGAGGTTCCTTATGGCTTTTACGAAACGGTAGAAGATGCTTTGGAAGCGATGACGAATAATGGCTATGATTTTGATAGTGACGAAGCTGAGCGCTTTTTTTCACGCTTTAACTTTACGCGTTAACATTTAACACCGCATGCGTTCTGCTTTTGTCACACGTTGAGTCTGAAATTCACCGGCAGCTTTTGATAAAGGCAAAAAAAAGGAGAGCTAACGCTCTCCTAGTTATTTTAAGACTGCCATCCGCCTCCGAGTGCCTGATACAAATCGACCAGTGCGGCCATTTGCTGCTGACGAGTTTCTATAAACTCGCTACGCGCTTCCAGTGCCTCTCGCTGTGCAAGCAGCACCTCTAAATATTCACCATGAGCTGACGAAAAAAGCCTATTGGCAATATCAATCGACTGTTCGAGTGAAGCAATTTGATGACGCCTTGCTTCAGCACTTTTCTCCAAATTATCGAGCTTCGACAAACTGTTTGTTACTTCAGCTACCGCCGTTAAAACGGTCAGTTCATATTCGTAAGCCGCTTCAATTTGTTCGGCGCTGGCATTTTGATAAACCGCCTCAATCGCCCTGCGGTTTATTAATGGCGCAAAAACATCACCAGATAATGAATATGCCAATGACTCAGGCACATTAAACAAGTAGCGACTATCAAACGCCGATAAACCTAACCCTGCTTTTAGCTCAAAAGATGGGTAGAAGTTGGCTTTAGCCACTTCGATATTTAACTCTGCCGCCTGGAGCATGAGTGCTGCTTGTTTTATATCCGGGCGATTGTCTAATAGCGCAGAGGGTACACCTACCTGCGGGTTGATGATTTTAGCATCAAGTAACACGTTACTATCCCTTTGAATGGGCTGTGGAGTGCGTCCTAATAACAGATTGAGCGTGTTCTCTTTCTCTAGGATTTCCTGCTCAATCAAGTAACGCTCGCTCTCGTTTTTCTTCACTTCCGCGTTAAAGCGCGCAACGGGTAGCGATGACGCCCGCCCGTATTCTTTCAACGCATTAATAGTGTGAATAACATTACGCTGTAGCGAAATGGTTGAGTCGAGGTTCTCTAGCTTGTTATCTAGTGCCAGCAGTTCATAGTAAGTACGCGCAACTTCAGATACTAACTGGGTAACGAAAAAGTTCTTACTTTCAACCGACGCCAAATATTCAAGCGAGGCCACTTTAGACGCATCTCTCAGCTTATGCCAAACGTCAATTTCCCACGACGCATTAAGGCCTAGCTTTAGGTTTGCCAGCGGGTCAGGAAATTCTTTATCCTCCTTGATATTTAACTGCTCTTCTACTGCGCCTTCCCGGGTATATTCGCCAACCTTTTCGGTTTCAGCGGCTCCCCCCGCAGAGAGTCGAGGCAAATATTCCCCTTCTCGTGCATACACTTCATTCGACGCCATATTAATGCGTTGAATTAATATAGACACCTCCTGGTTGTTCTTAACCGCCGTTTCCACCAGCGAAGAAAGCGTAGGGTCGTTAAACCACTCACTCCATTGAATATTTGCTTGTGTACTCTGGTTAATCCCTTGACCAGCCTGAGTATCCACTTGCGAAACTTTCGCGTTAAACTGCTCTGGCAAATCCAGGTTAGGGTTTCGCGTTTCAATGGTAGGAATAGCACATGCCTGTACTAACAACGCACTACTAAGCGCTAACCACAGCGGCTTATAGGTAAATCGCTTTTTATTTGTCATCGCTTAGCACCTCATCGTTATAGTGGTAAGTTTCAGTAAGAGGGACATGATCTTCGTTTTTGATTAATGACTTACCTTCTTCAAGTTTGGCGAACAAGTAGTAAAGCCCAGGAATAACCAGCACACCAAAAATAGTGCCGAACAAAGTACCGCCTAAGGCAGAAGCACCGATAGTTCTATTTCCCACTGCGCCTGCCCCCGTTGCAATAACAAGCGGAATTAGCCCTGCTACAAACGAGAACGATGTCATTAGGATTGGACGAAAGCGCTGTTTGGCCGCTTCAACTGCCGCGTCGGCAATTGACAAGCCCTGCTGATTTTTTTGCACTGCGTATTCCACTATCAATACGGCGTTTTTACCAAGTAACCCAACCAGCATAACCAAACCAAGCTGAGCATAAACGTCATTGGCCAGCCCCATACCTTTTAAAAACAGGAATGAGCCAAGAATACCAGTAGGTAGCGAAAGAATAACCGCGAAAGGTAGAAGCAGACTCTCGTACTGTGATGCCAGTACGATATATACAAACAACAATACTACGGCAAAGATAACGATAGCTTCATTGCCTCGTTTAGCTTCGTCAAATGACAGGCCTTCCCAACCTATGTCATATCCTTTTGGCAAGGTGGCAGCCGCTACTTCCTCAACTGCTTTTATCGCTTGCGCCGAGGTATACCCTGCTGCAGGCTCTGCACGAATTGCTGCCGAGGTATAAAGGTTGTAGCGTGTAATTTCATTAGGGCCTTGGGTTTTGATCAGCTTCATAAAAGCAGAGTAAGGCACCATTTCACCCTCTTCGTTTTTCACGTAGTAATCCAATAAATCGCTGGGATAACGACGATATTCCGGTGCACTTTGTGTGTACACTTTGAAGAAGTTATTAAAACGCGTGAAACCTTGCTCGTAAGTACTACCAATAAGAATATTCAAATTCTCCATGGCGGCGCCAATAGATACCCCTTTCTGCATTGCAGCTTGGTTATCTATCTCAATTTTGTATTGAGGATAATCGGCAGCATAAAAAGTAAACAAACCTTTTAGCTCATCGCGTTTGCCTAGTTCTTCCATGAAGGCTTTGTTGATTTGGTCGAACTCTTGATAGTCGGTTGTGTTGGTTTTATCGAGTAAACGGAATGATAACCCCGACGACGCGCCATAACCCGGCACAACAGGTGGTTCGAAGTATTCAATTACTGCACCTAAGTGGTGTGTTTTGGCTTCTAGTTCTTCAATAATTTCACGTACCGACTGTTCGCGATTAGCCCAATCTTCAAGGTTAATCAAGCAGGTACCTGCATTTGAGCCTCGTCCTTCCGTGAGGATTTCGTAGCCAGCAAGCGAGGACACCGAGGAGACGCCTTCAACGTCCAGCGCCAAGCTTTGCAGCTCTCGCGCTACTGTATTCGTCGCTTCAAGGGTACTGCCTGGCGGTGTTTGAATAATGGCATAGATTTGCCCTTGGTCTTCACCGGGAATAAAGCCTGTAGGTAATGCCTGATTAACGCCAAAGGTACTTACCACAAAGCCCGCAAGCAGCACTATAGTAACACTGCGGCGCGTAACGATAGCTTTGACAATGCCTGTATAACGACCGGTTAACTTGTTGAAATAATAATTAAACCCGTCGATAAACTTGCTTAATGGCGTTGCCTTTCTTGTGTGTGAATGGGGGTTTTTAAGCAACATTGCACACAGCACTGGCGTTAATGAAAGCGCCACAATACACGAGATGATAATTGACGATGACATGGTAATAGAGAACTGGCGATAGAAGACACCTACCGGGCCCGTCATAAAAATAAGGGGCACAAAAACCGCCGTCATCACAAGTGTAATCGCGATAATAGCTCCCCCCATTTCACCCAGTACTTGTTGGGTCGCCATATAAGGGGTTAGGCTGCTGCTTTCTTCCATTTTCGCGTGAACGGCCTCCACGATAACAATAGCGTTATCCACCACAATCCCTATCGCTAATACGAGAGCGAACAGAGTAATAAGATTTATGTTCACCCCTGTGGCCTGCATGCAGAAAAACGTCCCAACCAGTGAAACCGGCACAGCAAGAAGCGGGATAAGTGTGGAGCGCCAGTCACCCAGAAAGATGAACACCACCAAGGAAACCAAAATAAAGGCTTCAAACAAGGTATGCAGCACTTGTTCAATAGAGGCATCTAGAAACTTGGAAACATCGTAGTTGATTTCGTACTTCATGCCTTCTGGAAACGTTTTTTCTAGTTCAGCCATAGTGGCTTTCACCTGAGAAATAACCTCGTTGGCACTACTTCCGTAGTTCTGCTTAAGTACTATGGCAGCGGAAGGATATCCGTCTTTGTTTGAATAGATATCGAAGAATTCACTGCTTAACTCAACATCGGCGATGTCACCTAATTTGAGCAAGCGACCGTCGGAATCGGCGCGAATAATGATATTTTTATATTCTTCAGGCTCGTCGTAACGTCCTTCGTAAATAAGCACGTATTCTTTGGACTGAGCAGTAATGCCTGAGCTTCTGCCAAGTCGTCCAGGGCGTCCAATCAAGCTTTGCTCGTCTATCGATTCCATGATCTCATCTACAGAAACATTGTAAGCACGCATGCGATCGGGCTTCAGCCAAATTCGCATGGCGTACTGGCGGCTTCCCAATATTTTTGCACTGGCAATACCGTTTACCCGCTGTATCTCTGGGATAAGGTTGATATTGGAATAGTTGTACAGAAACTTTTCATCAGCCGTTTCGTCCGTGCTATAAACGTTTATGTACATCAACATGCTAGGCTGAACCCGCTCTAGTACCACCCCTTCTAACTGCACGAGCTGGGGCAGCCGGTTCATGATCTGGTCAAGCCGCGTTTTCACATTAATTAACGCCTGATTCGGATCCACATCTAAATCGAAGATAACTTGAATAGTGGCTTCACCCGCACTGGTCGCATCAGACACGATGTACTTCATGCCCGGCACACCGTTGATTGAACGCTCAATGGTAACCAGCGATGACTTCACCAATACATCAGCGCTCGAACCGGGATATGCCAGAGAAATAAGCACTCGCGGCGGAGCAATATCTGGAAACTGTGACGTGGGCAGGCTAAACACCGACAACACGCCCAAAAATATAATCATCAGCGATAGCATGATGGCCATCACTGGACGTTTAATAAAAACTCCAAACATAGCTCCCCCTTATTCTGCGTGCAGTGACAGTTCAGCTAATGTGTCGCTGGCTGAAATAAGTTCCGGCTCTATCTCATCGCCGTTCGAAACTCTTCGCAGTCCTTCAATCAAAATAGTGTCGTCCGGCGCTAGTCCGTCTGAAACCAGATAGATGTTAGGGAGTTCTGCAGCGATGTTAATGTGGCGGGTTGCTAACTTGTTCTCGCTATCCAGCACATACACAAAGCTTTGATCGAGAATTTCGAATGTGGCTTTCTGAGGAATAACTAAAGCATCCGGATAGGCAATATCCACCATGACATTACCGGTCTGCCCATGTCTTAGCAGTTGGTCAGGATTAGGGAAAGACGCACGCATTTCGATGGTACCAGTGTGATTATCAAAATCGGCTTCAATAGCATCTATCACGCCTTGATGCGCGTAAATACTGCCATCGGCAAGCTTTAATCGCACTGAAGTTTGCTCATTTGATGCGCTGTTCTGCGCGTACTTTAAATACTCTGATTCAGGCACATTGAAATACACCCACATTGTGCTGATATCAGACAATGTGGTGAGCAGTTCACCCTCATCAAGCAGACTTCCCGTTCGAGCTTCCAGTCGGTCCATTTTGCCAGTGAACGGTGCTTTAACGTCAGTAAACGCTAGATGAGTCTTTGCCAGTTCAACTTCAGCCTGAGCTTTTTGAAGCTGTGCTTCAATAACGGCGAGTTCGTTAGGAGAAACAATGTTTTGTTCAACAAGCGACTTTGTATTTTTGTACTCCATCTCGACCGCTTTAGCCTCGGCTTCAGCGCGGTGTAGTTCAGCTTCATATACGTTCGGCATTATTTTGAACATGGGCTGACCACGTTCTACCGTTTGTCCCTCATCAACAAAGGTCGATTGAAGATAGCCTTTTTCCATAGCTCTAACTTCAATATGTTGAATGGCACGTATCTGACTGACGTACTCTTTTACCAGCGTTGTGTCTTGTACGATAGGATGAGTAACGTTGAATTGAAGTTTTTCGTGATGTGCAACATGTTCTTCATGTCCACAACCACCTAAAAGTGCGGAAACAATGCTTACTGCAAGAAGTGCTTTTTTGCTCATAATGTAAATTCGTAATAAAAAGGCTAATCGTGACATGCCTTATAAAAAGACAGCATGCCACTAGCGCGCTTTCAGCAAATAGGTTCACCGCTGATAATTAAGCACGCAAAAACATCCAGCAAAGCGCTGGCGCGTTGTTAGGAATATCGAATTAACGTGTTTTTTAGGTAGCCAATAACCGCTAAACCTAAAAAACTAAGCAATAGGCGGCGCTCGGGTTAACGGCGTTGCGTAGTTAAGGGATGTTTTGAAAAGCCCACGCGGACGTGGTTTTGCGGTATCCGTGAAGGAGTCCGTAAGGTAATCCAGCACAACATTTTGTGGCGGGACGGGCTCTTCCGGCGCACTTTCCTCAGTATCAAATTCAAATGAATATTCTGAGATAGAAGCATCAAAATGATGCTTAAACGTGATCGGCTTGTAATCCTGTTTAAGTCCAGATAAGCAAGTAAACAACAACGCAATTAATGCGTATATGGTGTACTGCTTCATGTACTGATGATTATTCACCGATGATTATTCCAGAAATTCAATTATATAAGGAAAATTGCGGCGTTATGCTACACAGGCGATTACGCTTTTACAAGAAACATTCTTGCTAGTAAACGCAGGCAATAAGCGATTGCACGTATTTGTTAAAAACAAACTTAGAGCTCCAGAGCGTGGCAGTGTACGTCATATCGTTTTACAGCAAGCAATAACGCATTTTAACAGCATGTATTATTAAGAGACCTTTTGAAAATCACAGAAAAAGAGATGTGGTTATGGTCCAACTTATCTACCGATACGTCTGCCCCAATCGCACTGCACAATGCACTTACTATTGAAAGCCCTAGACCAAAGTTGTCTTCCGATGTACGTGATGCATCCTTTTGCCACAAGGGTTCGAACATATGTCTTAGATCACTTTCATCCATTTCAGTATGCGTTATATTTGTCACTTCTATTTGGCCCCGTCCTGATTGCGTTTTGCCTATATACACGCTTATCGGCTCACAATGCTTTCCATGCTCAATAGCATTGTCTAACAAGTTGCTAAATATAGACTCCACCGCAATTCGGTTAGAGTGAATAACCACGTCGCTCCTTTCTTTCGCAACCACATTAATATTATCTACCGCTTTGCTTGCAACAACTTGAGCAACGAGCTCTTCAATATTAATAAGGTCGTTTAATTGAGTCTGCTTGACACTGTGCTTTTGAATTAACATCAAACCTGAAATGATGTTTTTCATTCGCACACCAATGCGAAGAATCTGCGGTTTAAAATCTTTTTCGAGTCGCTCCTCTCCCGGAAACTTCATCGCAACTTCCGCCAGGTTGATAAGTTCAGAAACCGGCGTTTTAAGTTCGTGAGCAATGTCAGAGGTAAGTCTTTTCTCTCTAAGGTATAGGGCGTAGTTATCGTTTATAAAATGGTTCAAGCTGCTGACGATTGGCTCTAGTTCTGAAACGTTTGTAGAGAATGCTTCGTGCTTATCTGTGGCAGTAAACCTTAGAGTTCTTATATTGTTGTTTAATGCATCAAGTGGTGCCAACGCGTAAGACACCGTGTTGCGCACGACGAATCTTACCATTAACGGAATTACAATAAGCGCCACTAAAAATGCGATATCGATAAACCAAAGAGTAAAATTCAACAGTTCAGTGGAGGTTGCGTATGCGATAACCATGGCGTCGCGCTGCTCTTCGCCTCGTACATTATAGAATGCTTCGCGGCCTTCAGAGTCAATTTGAGGCACGTATTTGGTGTGAATAATACGCCCGGAACGACCATCTGGCAGCGTAATGTCGTTAATCACCGCCTCGTTTAAACTTAAGTTTTCAAACGGCAGCTCGTCAACAGTGTACAGTGCAAGGGATTCCGACTTTTCGAAAACCTGCCCTTTGTACCACAATTGAAAGTATTCTGGAGAAGAAGCACCCTCGAACTCTGGGAAATACTCGCCAGCGAACTCAAACTCAACGCCGTCTAAATTCTCATTAACTAAGCTCTGAAGCATGCCAACTTTGGCTTTTAAACCTTGATTAAACTCTCTTTGAACCCAGGTATCTACTCCGATATCTGCGGCGAGTAAAACGACAATTACTAGCAACGAAATAGTGATTGAAAGGCGTCGTGTTAAGGTTTTACGTATTGACTTCATCGCCGTCCAACACGACGTAGCCAAAGCCCCGCTTGCTTTTAATGGGGAGTGTAGCGCCACACGCCCTTACTTTTTTTCGCGCTGAAGAGAGATGCGCTTCAATTGCATTTTTTGAGATATGATCATAACTACCGGAAATAAATTCACTTAACTTTTCTGATGTGACGACCTTGCCTTTGTTGAGGAACATGCACTCTATTATTCGGTATTCATTCGGCGTTAAACCAATAATTTGGTCCCCTAATAAAAAAGACTTGGCCTGAATATCCAATATCAACCCATTAATGGTAATTTGATCGTTGATACAGTTTGTCACGCCCCGTCTCATCAAACTGAGAAGTCGCGCTGACAACTCTTCAAATGAAAAAGGCTTAGAGAGGTAATCATCGGCGCCTGCTAGTAAACCTTCTACTCTTTCTGCTGGTTCGGCTCGCGCAGACAAAATAAGTACTTTAGTCTCCATTCGTCTCTTTCTTAGCGCTTTTAAAATAGCCATTCCATCAAGCTCTGGCAGCATGCGGTCTAATACAATAATGTCGTAGCTACCAAGAAGCGCCATACTCAAACCATCGGGCCCTGTGGCAGCTAAATCAACTGAATGGCCAAGTTTTTCTAGACCTAAGCTCAGGCTATTTCTCAAAGACAATGAATCTTCTACAAGGAGTATTCTCATGTTTCATTGGTCGATTTTTATTCCTCGCTAAGGTTATGATCTCAATCTTAAGATAAACTGAAGGCGAGAATAATATTGAATTAATTAACGATAGAAAGTGACGGCTTAGGAAGCTTTTTGTGCAACTGCACGCCGTTTCTCTATGTATAACAAATAGTTGCAATGGGAAACCATCTGGAATTGTTGGTTCTAGATAAAAATTCCCATTAACGCTAATCCCAAAGTTTTGCTTAAGCTTTATTTAAGTTTTGAAAGTTACCTTGTGCTGCAAGTAGTACACAAGAGAACTGACTTTGAAATTTCCACGTTCGTTAAATTTAAATCCTTCATTAGCCAATTTTGTTTTTATAGCATCAGTCTCAATAACGCTGGTATTCAACTTCCCTTTTATTTCAAATGTCTATCATGCTGTGCTACCAACCACAGTAAGCCAGTGGATATTTCTTCTGTCCGTTCCATTGTTGCTTACCTTTTTCAATATCATCGCCCTTAGCCTATTAGGCGCCATTCTCTTGCCAAGATTGACAGTGGCAGTGACGCTGTTAGTCAGTTCACTTCTTTTATACGGTACGGTCGCTTACGGCGTGATATTTGATAAGAGTATGATTCAAAATGTGATGGAGACCAATTCTGGTGAAGCATTTGCCTATCTAAACTCAACGCTTTTACTCTTTTTCTTCTTGTTAGGATTGGTGCCCGTTGTTGCCGTCTTTAATCAGGAAATTAATGGAAAATTAGTTGCTAGAGTTAAGCACTTACTTAAGCTCAACGTATTAGCAGTGGTAGGAATAATCATTATTGCTGCCGGCCTTTATAAAGACTATGCTGCGGTGGGTAGAAATAACAAAGATTTAGCCAAATATATTATCCCGTATGCATTTTACGATTCTGGCTACAAATATCTCAGAGACACCTACCTTTATCCGCCACTTCCTTACAAGGTACTGGACAAGACACCTTCTATAATAAATAGAAATAACGCTTTGCCTTCTACGACTGTACTGGTTGTTGGAGAAACAGCAAGGGCAGACAAGTTTGCCAGTAATGGCTATAGCAGAAACACCACGCCCTTTATGAACGACATAGGCGCGGTAAGTTTCAACGACGTGACCTCATGCGGGACCGCTACTGCGGTGTCAGTACCCTGTATGTTTTCTCGACTTTCAAGGCAAAGCTATGATGTTCGCATTGCGGAAAGTCAGGATAATGTGCTTGATATCATACACCGAGCTGGCGCTGACGTGACATGGATAGACAATAATAGTAGCTGCAAGGGGGTGTGCAAACGAATTGAAACTATTGCATTTGACCCGTCCCGAGACCCTAGTTTATGTGACGGTGATTTTTGCTATGACGTTTTGCTAAACGCGCTTTTGAAGGACGTTTTATCAATACCTGCGGAAAGTAATAGAGTTATTGTTCTTCATATGATTGGCTCTCATGGCCCCACTTATTTTCGGAGGTATCCCACTGAATTTGCGAAGTTTTCTCCTGAATGCCCTAGAAGTGACATTCAAAATTGTGAGTCACAAGCGCTTCTCAATACCTATGACAACACTATTGCATACACTGACTTTGTACTTGGTGAGATTGTTAGAACATTAAGAAATGTGCCAAACGCTTCTATGCTATATCTATCCGATCACGGTGAATCCTTAGGTGAAAAAGGACTCTATCTGCATGGATTTCCTTATCAAATTGCACCGCAAGAACAAACTCATATTCCTATGCTTTTTTGGGCGTCGAAATTCGAAGATTCAGACTACCGAAATTGTATTAAAAACTTAGCCAACCATCCTTACTCTCAAGACAACTTATTTGACACGTTACTTGGTTTATCAAGTGTCAAGAGTATTACATACCAACCCACTATGGATATCTTTAAACAATGCGAAGCCTAAATGAATCAAACCGTGTGGTAAGTACCACCGCGCACTTCGACCCAACCAACAAGCCAAAAGGTTTGCTTCGAGTATTTAAGGCTCTAAAGAATTCACTTCGAGCATTTAGTTGGCTTACTAAGAACGAAGCTGCATTTAAACAGGAGCTAAGCCTAACTGTTTTGGCATTCGTGGTACTTGCGTTTTGGTCAATCCCTTTACTTGAACGGGCAATTTTAATGTTTTCCATTTTTTTCATTTTATTTGCCGAAATAATCAATACGGCCATTGAAGTTACCGTCGATAGAATAGGCACAGAATTTCATGCACTATCAGGGCTGGCAAAAGACCTAGCATCGGCAGGGGTTTTTCTATCAATCGTTATTGCCTGCATGTTGTGGGCGGGCGTATTTTATAGCCACATATAGAGTTGTTACTTAAGGCACTAATCCCGTAGAGATTCGCCTTTTTTAGGAATTGCTAAGACGAGCTTATTAGGTTAAGGATAAAGGTAATGGCGAGCTATAAGGTGTAGTTACCAAGATAAAGGTGTCACCCTAAGTAAACGGAACTCATAACTAAAAGAGCGCCATTAGGCGCTCTTTACAATCAATTTAAAAAGAGAGAATTAAACTTTAGACGCTTGGTAGATACCTTCAATTGCAGTATCTAGCGTTGCTTCAAACTCTTCTTGAGACTGCTGAGCAGATACGCCTTCAGTTAATGCGCGAGAGAAACTCGCAATCATGCCTTGGTTTTCTGCCAGTTTCGCGTTTGCTTCTTCGCGGCTATAGCCACCAGATAGCGCTACCACTTTAAGTACGCGAGGATGGTCAACAAGCTCTTTGTAGAAATTAGCTTCTGTTGGCAGCGTTAGCTTAAGCATGACTTCCTGACCTTCGCTAAGAAGGTTAAGCTGAGTTAAAATCTCTAACTTAAGTAGCGCTTCGGCTTCGGCTTTCTGCGGGCTGTGAATATCCACTTCTGGCTCAATGATTGGAACAAGGCCCGCTGCTAAAATTTGCTTACCCACTTCAAATTGCTGAGCGACTACGTCTTTAATACCTTGGTGATTGGCAAGCTTAACAACACTGCGCATCTTAGTGCCAAACACGTCTTGCGCTACTGCTTTAGCGAGTAATGCATCAAGACCAGGCATGGGCTTCATTACCTGCACGCCGTTACTTTCTTCTGCCAACCCTTTATCAACCTTTAAGAAAGGAATAACACGCTTTTCCTGCCATAAAAAGTGAGCAGTAGGCATGCCTTCAATTTCTCTATCAAGGGTGTTTTCAAATAAGATTGCGCCAAGAACGCGCTCGCCGCTAAAAGGGGTGCTGGTGATAATGCGCGTACGCATTTCATGAACAAGGTTGAACATCTCTTCATCTGAGCTATATTCAGATTCTTCGATGCCGTATAAGCGTAACGCTTTCGGGGTACTACCGCCGCTTTGATCTAACGCTGCAATAAAACCGGTTTGTGTTTTCAGTTTATCCAGCATTGCCTGCTGAGCTTGTGATGCCATTGCAACACTCCTTTTGTATATTACTGCCTTGATAGACAGGTGTAGGGTTTATTGTTATACCAATTCTATTAAAGATCTGTTTGTCTCAGACGCGGCATGCCTGCACCTTTAATAAACACATCTGTAATAAAATTGGTATTTATGCCAGCGGACGTCACTGTTTCGCTGGGGTAATCGTTTCCGATTATAGGGTCACGCTCAAAAATGCTGTTACTGAGCGTGACACATAATGGGGCAACATTTGCACTAGGCCTTAGCTATCGAGAGCTTGTACGCACTGCGTTTCTACGCAGCGCTTAGGCTTATTTATTTTTTTCTTCTAGTACTGCTACCGCTGGTAGTGTTTTACCTTCCAAGAATTCTAGGAACGCGCCACCACCTGTTGAAATATAAGAAACCTTATCGGCAATTCCGTATTTATCAACTGCTGCTAGTGTATCACCACCACCTGCGATTGAGAATGCGTCGCTTGCCGCAATAGCTTCGGACAGCGCTTTCGTACCGGCACTGAACTGCTCAAATTCAAATACGCCTACAGGACCATTCCATACGATAGTTCCTGCGTTTTTAATAATGTCTTCTAACGCCTTAGATGAGTCTGGGCCGATATCAAAAATCATATCGTCGTCAGCAACGTCACTCACTACTTTTAACGTAGCTTCAGTATTCTCATCAAACGCTTTACCCACTACAACATCTGTTGGCACTGGAATATTGCCGCCATTCGCCTGCGCTTCATTCATCAGCTGCGTAGCTTGCTCAGTTAAATCCATTTCTACCAGAGACTTACCGACATTATGGCCCTGTGCCGCGATAAAGGTATTGGCGATACCACCGCCAACAATCAGCTGGTCTACTTTTTCAGCCAATGTTTTTAACACGGTCAACTTGGTAGATACTTTAGAGCCACCCACAATAGCAACCATTGGACGCTTAGGGTTGTCTAGCGCTTTGCCAAGTGCGTCTAATTCTGCAGCAAGTAATGGGCCAGCACAGGCTTTTGGTGCAAATTTAGCAACGCCATGAGTAGACGCTTGTGCGCGGTGAGCAGTACCGAACGCATCCATAACAAAGATATCGCAAAGTGCTGCGTACTGTTTTGCTAACGTTTCGTCGTCTTTCTTTTCGCCGTTATTAAAACGTACGTTTTCAAGGATAACCAGTTCGCCTTCGCTAAGCTCAACACCGTCAAGGTAATCTTTTACAAGCTTAACCGGTACGTCTAGGGCGTCATTAAGATAATCAACAACAGGTTGAAGTGAGAACTCGTCTGCAGCCTCGCCTTCAGTAGGACGGCCAAGGTGAGACATCACCATCACTGCCGCACCAGCGTCTAGGGCTGCTTTAATAGTAGGAATTGATGCTTTGATACGGGCATCTGAGGTTACTTTGCCGTCTTTCACCGGCACGTTTAAATCTTGTCTAATTAATACGCGCTGACCTTTTAAAGCCATATCGCTCATGCTTGGAATTGCCATCGTCTTTCCTATGTTAATTTTAATTCAGTAGAGCGTGTCTTAAAGATAAAATACACTCAAATTAACTGTGAAAGCTGCGCGAGCTGGTGCCACCAGCCCTGGCAGCATCAATGCGTTATTTTGCGTCGAACATCACTTTTGCTGTGTCGAGCATACGGTTTGCAAAACCCCATTCGTTGTCACACCACACCAGTGTTTTAACCAGTTGTTTGTGACTGACTCTTGTTTGTGTGCCATCTACAATACACGAGTGTGGGTCGTGATTGAAATCTACCGACACCAATGGTTCTTCGGTGTAATCCAAAATGCCCTGCAAACGCCCCGCTTTTGCATTGCGAAGGGCTTGGTTCACTTGTTCAATGGTTACCTTAGACTGAAGCGTTACGCTTAAATCCATCGCAGTGACATTGATAGTAGGCACCCGAACCGCAATGGCTTCGAACTTACCCGCAAACTTAGGCAGAATGCGCTCTATACCAGCAGCAAGGCGTGTATCAACGGGGATAATCGACTGACTTGCAGCACGGGTTCTGCGCAAATCTTCGTGATAGGCGTCGATAACCTGTTGGTCATGCATAGAGGCATGAATGGTTGTGATCGTACCACTTTCAACACCAAACGCAGCGTCTAATGCTTGGATGACAGGAACAATGCAATTTGTGGTACAAGAGCCGTTAGAGACTAATTTTTGTTCACTGGTCAACGTGTCTTCGTTAGTACCAAAAATGACCGTATTGTCTAAATCTGGTGAACCGGGTGACGAGAAAAGCACTTTGCCAGCGCCTGCATCTAAATGTGCTTGCCCCGACGCTCTGTCATCAAACTTGCCTGTACACTCAAGCACAATATCAACGCCCAAGTCTTTCCAGGGTAGGTCTTTAATATCGCTTATCGCGAGCAGTGTAATATCGTCGCCTGCGACATTCAGCGTGTTGTTTTCTAAGGCCACATCAAAACGGAACCGCCCGTGGGCGGTATCGTATTTAAGTAGATGTGCAATGCCTTCAGGTTTTGCAATGTCGTTAATGGCCACCACGTTAAACTCGTTGTTGCGCCCACTTTCATACAGCGCGCGCAACACGTTGCGACCAATACGACCAAACCCATTTATGGCAATATTTACCATAGGCTTATCTATTACCTCTTACAGAGACAGTGCAGCCTCTACTACAGCGTCAGTGGTAATGTTGAAGTGCTTAAACAGGTCGCCAGCAGGTGCAGACTCACCAAAGGTATCCATGCCCACGATAGCGCCATTAAAGCCAACGTACTTGTACCAGCTGTCTTTAGACAGCGCTTCTACAGCTACGCGTTTAACAACGCTAGAAGGCAATACGCTTTCACGGTAGTCAGCAGACTGACGGTCGAATACGTCAGTAGATGGCATAGATACTACGCGAACGGCCTTACCTTGCTCGGTAAGTTTCTCTGCTGCTTCTACGGCTAGCTGAACTTCAGAACCGGTACCAATAAGAATAAGCTCTGGTGTACCCTCGCAATCTTTAAGTACGTAACCGCCTTTAGCGATATCTGCAACTTGTTGGGCCGTTCTTTCTTGCTGCGCTAAGCCTTGACGCGTGAAGATTAGCGTTGTTGGGCCGTCAGTGCGCTCAATAGCAGACTTCCACGAAACAGCAGACTCAACCTGATCACAAGGACGCCAGTTATCAAGGTTAGGCGTTGCACGTAGCGCAACCACCTGCTCTACCGGCTGGTGCGTTGGACCGTCTTCACCTAGACCGATTGAATCGTGGGTGTAAACGAAAATTGCAGGCTGCTTCATTAGTGCCGCCATGCGTACCGCATTACGTGCATATTCCATAAACATTAGGAAGGTTGCACCGTATGCCTTGAAGCCACCGTGAAGGGCAATACCATTCATCATGGCAGACATACCAAACTCACGTACACCATAATAAATGTAGTTACCTGATGCATCGTTTGCTTCAACGCCTTTGCTACCTTCCCAAATGGTAAGGTTAGAACCTGCTAGGTCGGCAGAGCCGCCTAATAGCTCAGGAAGTAACGGACCAAACGCGTTTAATGCATTTTGCGACGCTTTACGTGAAGCAATGTTTTGTGGGTTAGCTTGAAGTTCAGCGATGATAGCGTCTGCTTTGTCGCTGAAATCTGCTGGCAGTTCGCCATTTACACGGCGTTTGAATTCTTCTGCAAGCTCTGGGTAGGCGGCTTCGTATGCTGCGAAAGCGTCATTCCAGGCACTTTCCGCTTTTGAGCCTTTCTCTTTGCCATCCCAGCCCGCATAAATATCGTCTGGAATTTCGAAAGCGCCATGGCTCCAGCCAAGCTTCTCGCGAGTAGCAACAATTTCGTCCTCACCTAGTGGTGCACCGTGACAAGACTCGGTACCTTCTTTATTAGGCGAACCGAAACCAATGGTGGTTTTACAACAAATAAGCGTAGGCTGCGCCGTATTCGCTTGTGCCTTCTCAATGGCAGCTTTTACTTGCTCAGCATCGTGACCGTCAACACCATCGATCACTTCCCAGCCGTAGCTCTTAAAGCGCGCTGGTGTGTCGTCGGTGAACCAGCCTTCTACTTCACCGTCAATTGAAATGCCGTTGTCATCCCAAAATGCGATAAGCTTACCAAGGCCAAGTGTACCGGCTAGTGAACACGTCTCGTGTGAGATACCTTCCATCAAGCAGCCATCGCCTAGGAATGCGTAGGTGTGATGGTCAACAATGTTGTGGCCGTCACGGTTAAATTGTGCAGCTAGTACTTTTTCAGCAAGCGCCATACCTACAGCATTACTAATACCTTGGCCAAGTGGACCTGTGGTGGTTTCAACACCTGGTGCATAGCCATATTCTGGGTGTCCTGGTGTTTTAGAGTGTAGCTGGCGGAAGTTCTTTAGTTCTTCAATTGGCAGTTCATAGCCTGAAAGATGAAGTAGAGAATACAACAGCATCGAGCCGTGACCATTTGAAAGTACAAAGCGATCGCGGTTAGCCCAAGACGGGTTAGCAGGATTGTGAGATAAGAAATCACCCCATAGTACCTGTGCGATATCAGCCATCCCCATGGGGGCACCTGGGTGACCAGATTTAGCTTGTTGAACGGCGTCCATACTTAATGCACGGATTGCGTTGGCGAGTTCACGACGAGAGGGCATGTTGTCTCCTGGTTTATTTTGTATCTTTTGTTTCGTATCTTAGCGGGCTAGCAGAGCTAGACGAGCGTAGAGATAAGGCGTTTGCTCTACTTCTTTATACGATTGAATGTGGCGTTATTCTTACCTATGCCACCTAACAGTTCAATGAGTTTTCATTGCTAATAGCGAAAGTAATAGTAAAAAATGGTCTATACGCTCACCGATGCGTATTAGCACGGTAATGAAAACCCTCTTATCTTTGCCTAAGTCTCTTTATTCTATAGAAATAACCCTGATACTGATCGGGTTTTGTCAACATTTCGTAACAAAGAGACTTTTAGACGTCTAGAAGTAAAGACTGGTATTTATAACTTGTTTTAGTACAATATACGACTATTTTGATAATTTAACGCTTACGGAGCATTTATGGCCACGCATTTATTCACATCCGAGTCAGTGTCTGAAGGACATCCGGACAAAATTGCTGATCAGATCTCAGATGCGGTTCTTGACGCAATTTTAGAGCAAGATCCTCGCGCTCGGGTGGCCTGCGAAACGTATGTAAAAACCGGTATGGTTTTAGTAGGTGGTGAAGTCACTACTTCAGCTTGGGTAGATATTGAAGAACTTACCCGAAAAACAGTAAAAGAAATTGGCTATACGCATTCTGATATGGGTTTTGACGCCGATTCATGTGCTGTATTAAATGCTATTGGTAAACAGTCTCCTGACATCAACCAAGGCGTTGACCGCGAAAGCTTAGAAGAGCAAGGTGCAGGTGACCAAGGCCTAATGTTTGGCTATGCAAGCGATGAAACTGACGTATTAATGCCAGCGCCAATTACTTACTCTCACCGCCTTGTTCAAAAACAAGCTGAAGTACGCAAGTCTGGCAAGCTTGACTGGCTTCGCCCAGACGCGAAAAGCCAGATTACTTTCAAGTATGAAAACAATAAGCCGGTTGGCATTGATGCCGTTGTACTGTCAACTCAGCACTGTGATTCAGTAAGCACTGAAACAGTACGTGAAGCGGTAATGGAAGAAATCATCAAGCCTGTGCTTCCAAGCGAGTGGATTGACACAAATACACGCTTTCACATCAACCCAACGGGACGATTCGTAATCGGTGGTCCAATGGGCGACTGCGGCTTAACAGGTCGTAAAATCATCGTAGATACTTACGGCGGTATGGCCCGTCACGGCGGCGGCGCTTTCTCTGGTAAAGATCCGTCAAAAGTAGACCGCAGTGCAGCCTACGCGGGTCGTTACGTTGCTAAGAACATTGTTGCAGCTGGTCTTGCCAAGCGCTGTGAAATTCAAGTGTCTTACGCCATTGGTGTTGCAGAGCCAACGTCTATCAGCATCGATACTTTCGGTACAGGTGTGGTTGATGAGAAAACACTCGTTGCATTAGTGCGTGAACACTTTGATTTACGCCCGTATGGTCTTATTCAAATGCTTGACCTTGAGCGCCCTATTTACCGCCCAACCGCAGCATACGGTCACTTCGGTCGTGATGAATTCCCATGGGAAGCAACAGATAAAGCGGAAGCACTTAAAGCCTCTGTTTAAAAATAAAGGGCCTACAGCTCTGTTCAAGCGCCGCCGAATGATACTTTCAATCGGCGGCGTTTTTATATAAGTAGCCTTATCGAAGGTGCAGAATAAAAAATCACGCTTTCTGTTTTCAAGCCCCAGCATTTAGCCTATGATTAAAAAATGTTCGTTTGTTTATTGATACCACCGCTTGTCGATAACGTTCTACGCATGCGGTGACAATTTACACTTAGGTTCTTCTATGAATGTCGTTACCGGTATTTCTTCCGTTTTATGCATTGCATTAGCATTGATAACAATGCCGGTATCAGCACAAACATCTGACGCCCACTTCAATCCCATTCAATTTAAAAGTAAAAAACTTGCACGATGGCAGCTCAACAGTATGTATCGCGTTCAATCGATTACTGAAACGCATTATTATGACAGCAGTTTTACCTACCCTGCCGGTTCGCAGGGAATGATTAGCGCCAGTCGACGCTTCGATACTTGGGTTCCACAAAAACTTTATGCTACCTATAAAACTAACAATACGGCTTTCCAACATTATGCAGAGTGGCTTTATCTGCCTCATGACGAGGGTACGTTTACTCGTTTGGGCTGGCTTCTTGGCGGTGGAGATGGTTTAAACATGGCTGTTGAAATCGAACACCGGCAGGTGGGTGAAGAGGAAAATATGGCGCTATCACTTGGTGTCAATTATCTCTTTTAAACCACGGATTATGTTCTAGTAAGTTCTAGGGTTTTTGCATAGGTTTGTTGAATTATCATTGCATCTGAGCTCGCTCTATGTCGCTTAACATCAAACTCAGCATTTAAATTATTTTTCACTTCGTGCCACTTCTCCATTTGCGCCTCGCTCAAAATATAGTCAAGCGCCCGACATGTGAAAGACATCTCCACCTGAGCAGCAGCGAACAATTTGATAAGCCACGGGTTGTCTACTACCCAGCCATCGCTATAAACAACCGTATTCCCTAAGAAATTGTTTAATTCCATACAAACGGTTAACGGCTCTTCCCCCCTCGCTTGCAGCATCTGCTGTGATATACCATGCAGCGATTCAGCCTCTTTGTCCCAATGTACCCAAGAGGCGAAAGGTCTGAGTAATTTGCACCACTTTGCACCATCATAGCGCACTATACCAATTTCAATGGGATAACTTGCTGCACCAAAACCGCTTGCTTCAATATCGATTATTGTTGGCAGGGTTATTTTTCGCACACGAACTCCAAACTACCGTTTATCACTGCTTGCAACACTGTCAAACACTATTAATTATGTTGGCAAAAAATACACTGGGCGTATTATTACCACTCAACTTCTTTACGCACCTGCATTGTTAACAAAGAGATAACATAATACTAATAAGCATTAATAGTAGAATCATGCCACATTTACCCTCTTAACGTTTCAATACAGAGTTGGTGCTGTTTTATCGGTTTATCCGCCACACTAAATTTATACTAAAGAATAATACGATTCCGAAAAAAGTAAGAGCGCATTGCTATACACTTTTGAGGTAATGATTTGAGTATTATTTTTATGCGTTCAAAACTTCTTATTTCGGCATTCTTTTGCGTTTCATCTCTGTTAATTTCATGTCGCGCTTTCGGGTCAGCAGAGCCTTTAGTGATTGGTATTGATGCTGACTTATCTGCAGTTGCTGTGGAAGGAGGATTAGCTATCACGCGAGGCGTCGAACTCGCTGTTGATGAAATAAATGCTGCGGGCGGCATTCTCGGTCGCAAAATAAAAATAGTAGCCAAAGACCACCGTGGAAATCCGTCTCGTGGCGTATTCAACATTCAACAATTTGCTGAGATGCCTAACCTACTTGCCGTTATCAGCGGGGTTCACACGCCGGTTGTGCTTGCTGAAATAGATATTTTACACAGCGAAAACCTATTGATGTTAGTACCTTGGGCAGCCGGAACTCCCATTGTAGATAATGGGTATGAACCCAATAATGTTTTTCGCGTTTCCGTTCGGGACGCCGAAGCTGCCATCGTGCTCATTGATCACGCAAAGCAGAAAGGGCTATCGAAGGTAGCACTCGTCCTAGAGCGCACTGGATGGGGCCGCTCTAATCTCAAATCACTCAATCAGGCAGCAAGTGAAAACGGGGTCACAATTACCTCTGTCCATTGGATAAACTGGCAACAAAAAGACTTTTCAGAAGGCATTGCAGCCATAAAGGCGAGTGATGCCGAGGGCATTATTTTAGTTACCAATGTGCCCGAAGGGGCTGTTGTAGTTGATGAAATGGCAAAGCAAAATGTAGCTTCTCTACCTGTAATATCACATTGGGGCATAGCATCAGGGCAGTTTTTTTCGGCTTTGGCGAACCCAATGGGCGATTACGATATTTCGGTGCTCCAAACGTTCCATTTTAGTCATCAGAGAAATAGCAAAGCCAAAAAGCTTTTAGATGCTTACTACGATAAATACGGCCTTGTCGACATTTACGCTATTGATGGCGTTACCGGATTGGCTCATACCTATGATTTAATTCATTTAATTGCCGCGGCTGCCGATAAAGCTGATAGTATAGAAACTGATAAATTGCGACATGCTCTCGAGTCACTGGAAAATATCGAGGGCGCAGTAAAGAACTATGATGTTCCTTTTACTGCAAACAGGCATGATGCGCTATGGTCAAAGGATTATTTTATGACTAAATATAACGAGAAAGGTCAATTGGTAACGGTAGGCCAAAAATAATGCTGAATGAGCCTACGAGGTTACGCTCGCTTCTTATTTCAAGCATGATCCCACGACTGGCATTGTTGATAACAGTGCTGTCGGTTGCCTTATTTGGACTCTCTTTTCACTTTATCGTTAAACAAACCGATAAACTTCAACAGCATTCGGTAGATGGCCTTGAGCAAGACATTAACTACATCGTTAATGACACGACTCGACAACTCGCCGACTTAGCAGCGAATGATATTATCATTAATGCTCTGGTAGACTTCGAGCAGCGAGATAACTATCTACCCATGTTCTTTCGCTCTTTAAATTTAACCCAGGCTGAGAGCGTGGAGTTTGCACTTTTTGATTTTACCGGAAAAAGAATTATCGACAAAAACTGGAATGCGACACTGCCAGAGTCTTTAAGCAACGCCTGGCGACAGCAAACATTAGGCTCGTCAAACACCTTTTCCTCAGTATCGAAGTACGGCGTGTTAATCAGTGTACCTGTTTTACTGCAAGGAGTAGCTGAAGGCGCGCTGGTAATGTACGTAGATAGTTTACAGTCTCTCTTGACTCCCTACCCGCGCCTAACCAATCAGCTTGTTACCGATAAAGAAGGTAAAGTCTTGTTCAGCAGCGAACCCACGTTAATTGCGCCTGGAACAAATTTTTCTGACTTCGACGCCAAAGGTTATGCAATAAAACAAGCGAGTTGGGCAAACCTCAACCTTTACAGTGTAAAACCCACGATTACGGCTTACAGAGAGCTCGCTTGGACAGGTATTGTCTTAGTTACCATGATTGTCGGCTTTGTATTCATCATTCTGCACATGGTATCTATGACAGGAGCACTAGCGGAAAGGACACTTTCTCAACTCTACCAAGGAATTAAAAGCACGCTCAATAGCGAAGATAAGAAACCTCGTGTAGAAGAAAAACAAGTTGAGGCCAAAGAGCTCGCCGATATTCGCGATGCTTTTGATAAGCTTATCTGGGACTTAACCGAAGTATCGTTATCTAACGAGCAGTTTTCTAACGTTTTAGAATCAATGGGCGACATGCTTGTTGTTGTCGATCAAAATAATGACGTATTACTTTCTAATAAACGATTTGACGATTTTTGCGATAGTCAATATGGCGATAAAAAAAGTATTCTGAAATCGATTACTCACAAACTCGCCTCCGTTCAAAATAAAGAGCTTAGACACTTTTCGGTTAAGGAAGGAAAAGAGCTTTATATCCAATGGACCAAAACGTCACTTTGGGATGCTAACGGCAACATCCGGGGTGATATCTTTGTTGGCAGTGATGAGACAGAACAACGCTCCCTTGAAAGTCACGTCAAAGTGCTCACTCACGCCATGGATGAAGCTACCGTTTCTATTATTATTTCCGACATAAAACGAGTCGGACAGCCTGTTATTTATGTCAATAATGCCTTTGAAGCCTTAACAGGGTTTACTCGCGATGAAATCATAGGAAAAAATTGTCGAGTTTTACAAAGCAATGAGTCTAATTCAGAAGCCATCAATGACATTAGAAATGCCATTGCCACTCGTGAGCCTATTGAAACTACCGTCCTTAACTCCAAAAAGGACGGTTCGCGCTTCTACAACCTCTTAAACCTTACCCCCGTTAAAATAAACGGGGAAGTGACTCACTATATTGGTTTCCAGCAAGACGTAACACAGCAGCGACAAACCGAAAAATATCTTGAAGAAGCACGGGAAAAAGCGGAAGAGTCTGCTCGCCTTAAATCTAGCTTCCTAGCGAGTATGAGCCATGAAATTAGAACCCCTATACACGGCATTTCCGGTGTTCTTCAATTGCTAGCAGGTTCAGAGTTAAGTGAAGAGCAAAAGCACTACTTGTCCCTTGCCAAATTTAGCATTCAAGGTTTGCTTCATATCGTAAACGATATTTTGGATTTCTCTAAAATTGAAGCTGGCCAATTGCAAATAGAAAGCAGCCCCTTTGACATACTCGAGTCACTTGAAAACTTGCAAAGCCAATACGCTATTCTGTGTCAGGAAAAAGGGTTAGCGCTGCATTTCCACTTCGATCTTCAAGGGTTTCATGTAGTTCAAGGCGATGATGTTCGCTTTCGACAAATCCTGTCCAACTTACTTGGCAATGCGGTGAAATTTACCGATGAAGGCCACATTGAGGTGACGACAAGTATTACGCAAAATGCTGATGACACACTTAGTCTCTTGTGCAGTGTAAAAGACACTGGCATCGGTATTGCTCAAGATAAACAAAGCACAATCTTTGATGTTTTTACGCAAGAAGACTTAACTACAACCAGAAAATTCGGCGGAACCGGTCTTGGCCTCTCTATCAGCAAACAGCTTTGTGAGCTCATGGGCGGTGAAATAAAGCTCGATAGCGTTAAGGGGCATGGCAGCACCTTTTCATTTACAGTAAAACTAGAAAAAGCTGACGAAGACCTACTTAAGCCATCTTATCCCCCATCAACAGCGAAACGAACAAAAGGTAAGAAACATAAAGTACTTATTGTTGAGGACAATGACATAAACCAAGTTATCGTTAAGCAGCATCTGACCGGTCATACTACCTTAAGTGCCAAATCAGGGCTTGAAGCGCTGGAAGCACTTTCTAAAATGAAGGTGACGTTTGATGTTATTTTAATGGACTGTCAAATGCCTGAAATGGACGGTTTTGAGGCAACCAAGCGTATTCGAAGTGGCGAGGCGGGCGCGAGATACGTAGATATCCCTATTATCGCCTTAACCGCCAATGCGATGAAAGGCGACAAAGAACGCTGTGTTAGCGCTGGAATGGATGACTACTTAAGTAAACCTTTTGACGCCGAAGATCTCATTGAAAAAGTTGAATACTGGGCAAGTACTGAAAAATCGCTAACCATGTACTCTGACTTTTCATTGTAAATGGCGCTATTTTCTTCGAGTTTTAATAGGGCGTATGCTGCGGCGCGCTCTAGCATTTACTGTTTCTCGCCTGATAGCTTTTTAAAGTAGCATCAACGAGACTATGTGGTTGCCTTGTGACGAGTCCCTTCGAAGACAGAGGGAAGCTTTATCGATTGAATGAGAAGACAGAAACACACGAGCGTCATTCCTACCCATCCCACCGGCTTGAACACTTCACCAATTAAGAAGATTGCAAAAAGTGCAGCAACTAATGGCTCAATCAGCGTGATAAGCGTGGCTTTACTGGCTTCGGTAGTACGAAGGCCGTAGCCAAATAGTAAATAACCAAGAAACATAGGTACCACTGCCATATACAGTGAAACACTAGTGTGAACAGTGTTTGCAAACAAATTTTGACCGGTAAACCAAAGGGAAGGCAGCAGAACAAGTGCTGCACAACCAAAGAGACCTGCCATCGCTGATTGGGAGTTTGCACCCGCGTCGATGTGTTGTTTCGCAGCCCATGAATACCCTGCGTAGGTTAAACCTGCAGTTAAACCTAATATAACGCCTAACACTTGGTCATGCTGCGATGCTGCTAACGTCAGCATACTTTGTGACTTACCCATTGCTAACAGCCCAATGCCCATCGCACCAAATACAAAACTAATAAACCACTTTAAAGGCACGGGCTTTTTACTTAGAACATATTCCAATAGGGCAGCGAAAAGAGGCGCGCTAGCAATAGATACTACGGTACCTATGGCTACGCCAGACAGGCGCATTGAACTGTAGAAGACGAGCGGATAGATGGCAACACAAGCACTTCCAAACAAAAAAGTAAGGGGTTTTAAAAATAGAATGCGCATATCCTTAAACAAGGATTTACGAGCACTCACGCACAGCAGAACACCGCCGATACCCATCGCAAATGCGCCAATAGCCAGGGGGCTGATTTCAGGTGCAAACTGAGCGGCGGTACCAGTAGTTCCCCACAAGAAACTTGCCATCACAATCGCAAAACTACCTTTCAATGCATGGCTTATGCTCGCCGTTTTTTCCACTTTACCTTCCTTACCTTTTTCCAACCTTGATATACGACCTTGGTTTTTAAGGATATCCGTCATTAGCCTTTTTCGAAAGGTACATCGCCCTTAGAAGACACAACCCATCTTAACAGGATTATACTGAAGTTTTTCCTATCGTATTTACCCACGATTTAGCAGAGCCTTTATTCTCGTCAAACAGTACGTATTTCCAAAGCTGTGTGTGCAACCGTATTACCCAGCCTAGTGACAAAACTGCAGGCGCGGGTATTTTCACATCAGGTCTTCCGATATTTTTTCAGTAACGAAGGATAATGTATCTTTGCTTGAAGGAGTGTGCCTTCAGGTAGAGGCTTCACCTAAACGTCAAAAAAGCGCGTCATAAGGCTTGTTTAGAAAAGAGTGGAGTTGGCCGTAAGCCGGGTTCTGTCGTGGGCAACCATTCCTCTAGATCAGCAATCGCTCACTGATTCAAGCAACCTACCCGATCCCCATGCGGGCCACACGTTGAGGGATCCTATTTGGTCTTGCTCCGGGTGGAGTTTACCTTGCCACACTCTGTTACCAGAGGTGCGGTGCGCTCTTACCGCACCCTTTCACCCTTACCGGCATGTAAACATGCTTAGGCGGTCTTCTCTCTGCTGCACTTGTCGTCGGCTCGCGCCGCCCAGACGTTATCTGGCACCCTGCCCTTTGGAGCCCGGACTTTCCTCCCCTTTCTTACGAAAGCGGCGATTGCCTGGCCAACTCCGCGGCGCATTCTACATGAAGTGCCTTACAATAGCACCCTATTCCTACTCACCATAAAAACATCGCTCTACTGAATTTTTATCTAGCAGTTTCGTAATGATAAAAATCTGATCGCCCCTTTCTATTTTAGTGCTTCCTTTAGGTATAAGGGTTTCTTCTCCACGGGCAATCATTGCCACTACTGTATTCTCTGGAAGAGACAATTCACTGATAGTTTTGTTTAGTGCCGGTGATAATTTAGAAACTTCTATTTCTATAAGTTCTCGCTTACTTTTGGCAACTTTGACAATTTCCAGCGTGCTCGATTCCTTTACTTGGTCTTCTAATACTAAGCCTAACTTGCGCGCCGCGTAGGGCAAAGTTGAGCCCTGTAACAGGGCTGAGATCAGCACAATGAAGAACACCACATTGAAAATTAGCTCTGCGTAAGGCATACCGAATATCAGCGGAAAGATGGCTAAAATAATCGGTACAGAGCCTCGCAAACCCACCCATGATATGAGAAGCGATGCTTTGAACGAGAACTTCGAAAGCAACAAAATAGGCATTACCACCAGCGGGCGTGCAATAAAAATAAGCACAAACGCAATGAGTAAACCTTCCTTCCAGTTTACAAAGAGCTCGGTGGGGGTAACTAGCAAGCCGAGGATAACGAACATGGCGATTTGACCTAGCCAAGCCAGCCCATCCAGAAACACGAAAGTATTACGCTGATAAGCAAAGCGGCTATTACCCACAATCACGCCCGTAATAAAGGTAGCGAGAAAGCCGCTGCCGTTTAAATTTGCAGCCAAACCAAAAGACAACACGCCAAATAACATCACAAATACGGGGTAAAGACCAATCGCCATTAAGGAAACTCGCCTAAATAGCCAAACCGCAATTCCACCGATGACAATTCCTACAGCAGCACCTACGCCCATTTGACTGGCAAAGAGCGAAAGTAAATCTAGCGGCTTAGTGGTGCTGTCTTGAATGAGTGTGATAAGACCGATGGTAAGAAATATGGCCATGGGATCGTTCGACGCACTTTCCAGCTCTAGTGTCGATTTTATTTTAGCGGGAATGCGGATGCCGGCATTGCGCAAAACGGAAAACACCGCAGCAGCATCGGTTGACCCCACGATAGCGCCAAGCAACAAGCCTTTATAAAGCGGTAAATCGAGGATAATCATTGCCGCCACGCCGGTAAGCACAGCTGTACCCACTACGCCAAAGGTGGCGAGCAAAGCCGCTGGCTTCCATGCCTGAATGATAGACTTCTTTGACGTTTGCAGGCCACCATCAAACAAAATCAATATAAGCGCAAATGTGCCTATAGCATGTGCGGCATCGGCATTGTCGAAGAGTATTCGGCCAATACCATCTTCTCCAGCCAACATACCCACACCGAGGAATAGCACCAAAACAGGTACGCCAAAGCGCGGAGACAACTTACTGGCCAGTACGCCCAAAATGGCAAGCACTGCACTGAGTAAAATAATGTGATCAACTGCAAACATTATACGTTCCTTATTGCCCTTGATGCTCTCACGCAAATTATTCGGGTATGCGTGAGAGAATCAAAGGTTCCTGTTAATACTGCTACCTTACCGCGTTTTTGCACCAATGTATTGAGGTACAAAAGCCCGCTGAGGTATTGGGGTTAAGGAACTTGTGCCGCCTAAGGGATGTGTGACAGCGACGCCTTAATCTCTTCTGCAGTAGGCTTTAACTGCGCTTTACCTTGTTTCTCTCTTCTGCTGCCCAACAAATACAACAGCGTAGAGGTGATAAACAAGGTCGATGACGTGCCAATCACCACAGCAAAAACCATAGGGACTGCAAAACTTTCTACTGCATCACCACCAAAAATAGCCATCGGTAACAATGCCAACAGCGTGGTAACGGAAGTGAATACCGTGCGGCTTAACGTGCTGTTCACAGCATCATTAATGGTATCTGCCAATGGCTTGTTTGGGTCTAAACGCAATAACTCACGGATGCGATCAAGCACCACCACCTTATCGTTTATAGAGTAACCAATGAGCGCCAACAGTGCTGCAACAGCCGTTAAGTTAAATTCGATACCCGTAAGCGCGAAAAAGCCTATGGTTTTGGTTAAATCGAGTATCACGGTTAGCAGCGCTGCGCTCGCAAAATGCGCTTCAAAGCGTGCCCACAGATACACCAACATGCCGCCACCTGCGATAAGCAATGCTAGAATGGATAGCTCGGCAAAGCCTCCGCTGACCTTGGGTCCAACCATATCAATTTTATCAAAACTTACCTCACTGTCGGCTTGCGAAATCGCACGCTTTAGTGCGTCAGTCTGCTTTGCGTTGCTATTTTCAAGCTCGCCACTGCTATCTAGAACAGGTGCTCGCAATAAATAGTGATGTTCACTGCCATATTCTTGAATTGCTATTTGATCAAAGCCATTGCTTTCAATCACATTCCTTAGCTCATCGGTAGTAAGGGTTGGTGCGGTCAACTCAATCATGGTGCCACCGGTAAAGTCGACGCCATAATGTAAGCCAGGCTTAGCAAACAAGCCGATTGAAAGCACTGTTAGCACGACCGAAACAGCGAGTGCAATTTTACGCTTTGCCAGAAAATTAATACCGCTAAGCTTATCGCTTAACCGCAAAAGCGGTGATGAAAAGCGCAAAGGAACGCGCTGCTGCGCGCGATCTTGCGTATTCCTTTGCTTCGACTTAACCACTCTTAGCATCAGCATTTTAGTTAAGGCAACCGCAGTAAACACCGAAGAGACAAGACCAAGGGCAATAGTAATTGCAAACCCTTTGATAGGGCCACTACCAAACATAAACAACAAGCTTACCGCTATTAACGTAGTGAAGTTTGAATCCACAATAGTCGCAAAGGCTTTATCGAACCCCACTTCTATTGCACTGGCTGCCGGACGGCCTTTTTTACTCTCCTCACGAATACGCTCATTGATCAAAATGTTCGCGTCCACCGCCATGCCCATGGTTAGGATCAAACCTGCGATGCCTGGTAACGTCAATGTTGCGCCAAACAGAGTTAGTGCGCCAAACACTAGCGCCATATTGATACACAAAGCAAAACTTGCGATAGCGCCCCACCTGCCGTAAATCGCCACCATAAATGCCAATACCAGTAACGCACCTGCCACACCGCTTTCTACTCCGGTTTGGATTGCATCGCTGCCTAAATCAGGTCCAACCGTCCGTTCTTCTATAATGGTAAGTGGAACGGGTAGCGCGCCGGTGCGAAGCATTAATGCCGTATTGCCCGCTTCAGGCAACGTAAAATTACCGGTTATTTCACCGCGACCACCAGGGATTACGCTATTAATGACGGGGGCTGTCACCACTTTGTCGTCAAGTACGATAGCAAGTACGCGACCAATGTTGTCGCGCGTCATAGCGGCAAATTGCTTTGCGCCCGCGCTGTCTAAACGAAAGGTCACTACTGGCTGACCGGTTTCGGTGCTTAACACACCTGCCGCATCGGTAATGTGTTCACCTTCTAGCGCTACTTTTTGCTCTAAACGATAGGTATTACCCGCCGCATCTTGCTTATTCATTACCTGCTCAGACTGGCTGTTCGCGGCCCAATGAAAGGTCATTTGTGCAGTAGTGCCCAGCAGTTTTTTAACCTGGGTTGGGTCAGACATACCCGGCATCTGCACTAAAACCGCGTCTTTACCCTGTAAAGTAACGCTAGGTTCGGTAAGCCCCGTTTCATTCAAACGCTTACGAACTACTTCAACACTTCGGCTTAACGTGTCTTTAACCAATTGTTCGGTATATAGCTCGTTAAGCGTAAGAGTAACAGTGCTTTGCTTTATCGTAACATCAAGTGCGCTTGAGCCGTTTGGTTGCGCGGAAACTTGAAATGCTGTGTTTTTTACGTTTCTTGCATCATCTGAATTACGCAAAGTAAAAACAATACTACCCGAACTACTGTCACTTCCCGTTCTAGGGGTAAGTGAATGAGAGGCTTTGGTATAGCGTATATCTTGACTTCGCAACTCACTAAATAAATCACTCGAAAAACTGTTGAGTTGCTTTTCAATTAAGGCGTTGGTATCGGCGGCTAAGAGCAGGTGCGAACCGCCTTGCAAGTCTAAGCCTAAAGATAGTGTGGAAGTGGTGTACCACGTAGGTAATTGCTGTTTAACTGATTGTGGCAATATGTTGGGCGCAGCGCTCAGTAAACCGAGCACAACGATAAGCACATACACAAAGCCACGAAATGAAAATCGTGCCATTTTAAAATCCTGAATAATTACGTTTTTTAAGACGCCACTACGGGGAACAAAACAAATTTGCTCGCGTGCTGGCGCAAATAAGCATTAACTCAGGGCCGAAGGCGGACTGCGTGGGCTTGGTCTAACCCATTTTTTAGTGTGAGTAAAAAGAAGTGCCGATGAGGCATTGGCAGATAAAAGATCGTTAAAAACGGGGGCAGATGATGATGGTATTAACCCGAAAGTGTCTACATCATCATGCTTGTCGCCTTTGCCATCCGACAGTTTAGAGGAACTAAATCGAAGGGAATAGCTTTGCGTACTGTGAACAAACTTGGCAAATGGTGACTGAGACGTAACTTCAGCATTTCTCGCAACATCAAGTGTCTGAAAGCCTGTACTGACAACCAGATACGACAATACCCACGCCACAAGAAAAGGCGCAAATGAAGCGGGGTAAAAGCGTTTAAAGACAGCGTGCACGAGTAATCTAGTAATTCTTTTAGTGTAAGAGTACGGTTTCGATCTGATAGTCAAAATGGGGGTGAAATAGCGTAATTCAATCGTCAATAAAAAAGAGCCCAGAGAAAGGGCCCTTTTTGAAGTTTTTCCAGCTCAGAAATAACTTATTTTGCGCTTTAAAAGTATAGGTACACCTATACGACAGTAATAACATCTTCTTTCGGTAAACGTGCTTTAGGCAAACCGTGGTTCCAGTCTTGCTCTGTATCAGCATACCCCATAGCTAGCGCCACCTCACAAATATGACCGTCTAGCTCATCAGCGAACAATTCACTCAACATATCAGAGTCTACGCCCTCCATCGGCGTTGATGCAATCCCCATGCGGGCCAACGTATGCAAAACATTTCCTAATGCTAAATACACCTGAGCCTTCGTCCATGATGCGTTATTCCCACTTTGGTCGGTATTGGCCTCGGCAAATGCATAGGCACCCATAAAGTTTTCCCGCATGTCTTCAGGGAGATGTCCCGATGCAACCTCTGCATCAACACGCTTAACAAACTTTTCTTTAGTGAACGTCGGATCGTAAGCAAACAGGATTGTATGCGACGCTTCTTTGGCATGATGCTGGTTAAACTGGTGCTTGTTGGCAAAGCTATCATGCAAACGCTGTTTGGCTTCGTCGCTTTCTACAACCACAAATTTCCAAGGTTGCGAATTGATAGAAGAGGCTGATAACCTCAATGCTTCAAGGATCGTGGCAAGGTCATCAGCGGCTATGCGTTTATTTACATTATACTTTTTGACCGTATAACGTTTTTTCAGATCTTCTATAATAGGGTTCGTCACAACTTACTCCTCAAAGATTAAGTAGATATTGGTAAAGTTGTGCGTATGGTATAGATTGGCTTTTTCAATGATAAGCCCTCTATTTCATGAATCAGTTTCAAATTATTTTTGAAGATGAATATTACTACAATCGCTAGCTAGTATGAGCGATAGAACGTTTAAGAATATCATTGGTTTTAAAAGAGTTGTTCAGAATCTTAGTTAACACAACACTCATTTTAGCTTTTTCTTATTGCGGAAACAGGAAACACTTTGACAGCAACCAATCAGCCTCGCCAAACAACTGCTGGTCAGCAAGAAATGATTGCAGTCCGCAGAAGCAGGCGCCACACGTTATGCTACGTACTTACCATTATTGGCGTTATTTTCCTGTGTGCGTTGGGTAGCTACAGTTTGTACGATGGGACAATATTTCTAGGCAGCGTACTGCTTATAAACGCAGTCGTTGGTTTAATAAACCTGTATGTATTGAAGCGCTCTAATAATGTAGAGCGAGCCGCTATCATCTTAAGCGCAATTTTGTTTGTCTTAACAATAAGCCTCCTTATCACAGGCGGTAAAGACAACACGGGAATGCTGTGGATATATCCCATTGCCGCAATTAACCTTTTCATCAATCGCTTTTGGCCCGCGGTAGCAGTATTCAGCATTTTCAGTGTGACCAGTACTTTGCTGTTATTTACCCCCTTGTCAGCTATTTTAATGACTAGCTACACCCTTGTTGAGTCTCTCCGCTTCTTACTTACCACACTAGCACTTAATGCTATATGTCTTGCCGCATTGCGATCTGAAGAACGCTCATATGAAACCATCATGCAGCTTCACGACGATGATATTCGTCAGATGGCTTATTATGACACGTTGACAGGCCTACCAAATCGATGGAGCTTTAAAACAAACCTAAATCGAATGTTAAGCAGAGCGGAAAAAGACAATCAGCGTATCGGTTTGCTCTATATTGACCTAGATAACTTTAAACAAGTGAACGACCAGTATGGGCATGAAGCAGGAGATCGTTTGTTGCTCAAATTCAGCGAACGGCTTTGGGAAGCTATTCGTCCAACGGATCAGTTATTTAAAAATAGCACCGAGAGTTTAGCCAGACTTGCCGGGGATGAGTTTGTTGTATTGCTACCGAATATTAAAGAGCCATTAAATGCCGCAACAGTCGCTTCACGCGTTTTAGACGTATTCAACGGCGGCTTTGAAGTCGACGGTATTAAGCATATGACCTATGCAAGCATAGGTATCGCAGTATATCCAGATGATGCAACTGAACCTTCAGAGTTGATAAACCACGCAGATGCAGCAATGTATAACGCAAAACGCAGTGGTAAAAACTGCTTTAGGTTTTTTACGCAAGATATTGCAGACAGCCTTAAAGAGCGTCAACAAATAGAAAAAGGCCTTAAGCTCGCATTAAGTGAAGAGCACTTTTCTTTGGTATATATGCCGATATTTGACTGTGGAGATAGCACCATAGTTGCTGTTGAAGCTTTACTTCGGTGTCACTCGCCGGACCTAAAGGAAATAGGTCCTGATCGTTTCATTCCCGTCGCAGAAGCCACCGGGCTGATAAAAGATATCGACCTTTGGGTTATCAATAATGCGTTGAAGGCACTGGTTAACCTGCAGTCAAAATATGGCTTTGAAGGAAAAATCTGCATAAATATTTCTGGCGTAGAGTTACACAATGAACTCTTCCCCGCTCAAGTAAAAGCGTTACTAGAAACCTATAAAGTGTCGCCTGAATATATAGAACTTGAAGTGACAGAAACTGCTTTTGTCGCCGGTGATACGACATGTATGGCAACTTTGGAAGCGTTAGAAGCGCTGGGCGTGTCATTAGCCTTAGATGATTTTGGCACGGGCTATACCGCATTTAGCCAGCTTATAAATTACCCTGCAGACTGCTTAAAAATAGACCGTTCCTTTGTGAACGATTTATTTTCTGAAAGAGAAGCCAGAAAAAAAATGGTTATGGTGATTCAAAATTTAGCCAAATTATATGGCCTGCGTGTTATTGCCGAGGGTGTTGAAACTCAAGAGCAACTTGAATATTTAAAACAAAGCGGCTGTGACTGGGCACAAGGTTATTACTTATCTAAACCACTTATTTGGAACGATTTCATTAAAAAATTACATGCTTAGGTAAACGTTTGCACTAATGAATAAGCAAACTAAATAATGTACTACGCGATACGATTAGCCTACGCTGGGCAACCTTGATACCATTATGTAGCCAATATGCTGTTCAAAGAAATATGGAATAGCTGCAACATAAAATAGGATTTTCCTTATGATAAAGGTTTTGCTGTTATCCTCTTTGCTCATTTCATTTACAACATTCGCTGACAGTGGTTCTCGTTTAGTAGCCTCAGGCGGGATTACAGGTTTTGAAGGCGCCGCTGGTGGCGGCATAACCCCTTGGGCATTTATCGGTGGATACACGAGTAAAGAAGAAGTTAGTTACTCTGCCAATATTCAATATTTAAGCCTAAACGATTATACGCTCACTACGGCTGGTGCGGGTTTTAGCCTATTTGACCGCGTCGAAATTAGCTTACAGCGCCAGCGCTTAGATATTTCATCTGGGCTAACCAGCAATGTGTTTGCTTTACTTACCGAAGGTGCAATATCTAACGCTAACAGCGCGACAGTTGAACAGGATATTGTAGGCGCGAAAGTTAAAGTATTTGGAGATGGCGTCTTCGCACAAGATTCTTGGCTTCCTCAAATAGCGATAGGCGTCCAGTACAAGAAAAACAGAGATTTTGATAGCTCACTCTCTCTTCCTGATGGCTCTGTACCACTTCCTGAAACAGGCGTTCCGCTTCTATTAGGGGCAAAAGACGACAGCGGCACTGACGTGTACCTCTCAGCGACAAAATTATGGTTAGGCACACCGTCTGGCTATAACTTACTCACCAATTTAACCGCCAGGTACACAAAAGCAAATGTGTTTGGTTTACTAGGGTTTGGGGCCGAAGGTGATGACAGTGCAAAACTTGAATGGGAAGGTTCATTGGCTCTTCTAATCAGCCCAACTACAGCCATTGGCACTGAGTTTAGAACCCAAGCCAATCGATTAGGCGGACTAGCCGAAGAAGACACAGTTGTTGATGCCTTTATTGCCTATTTTCCCAATAAGTCACTTTCAATTACCGCTGCCTATGTCGATTTGGGCAACTTGCCGCTACAAGAAAGTTCTTCAGGCTTTTATTTAACGATAAATGGCAATTTTTAATGGGGAGATACCACCTATGAAGTTGTTGAAATGTGTTCCCATTGCAGCAATAGCACTGCTAAACATTTTACTTTCTGGTTGTGCAAGTACTGAAAAGCAAAGCCTGTATGATGAAATTGGTGGCCATAAAACCCTGAACACTATATACGGCGTTGCCATTACCCGTATTTATACCGACCCTGTCATTGGTCACTACTTTAAAGGGGTGCCAAAAAAGCATCTACGAGACCAGCTCGTTTTGCAAACCTGTGAGCTTATTGGTGGACCTTGCGAGTACGATGGAAAAACCATGTTGGAATCTCACACTGGTCTTAACATCAAAGAGCGTGAGTTCTATATTTTGGTTGAGTATGTTCAAGGCGCTATGCGCGACGTGGGTCTTACCTATCAACAGGAAAATCGAATCTTCAAGAAATTAGCACCGATAAAATATCAAACCGTAAACCTTTAAAAGTACCAATCGTCACCGGTAGTACTTGCTTCATGCTTACGCAATGTAACTTTTGTACGCTGCAGATACGTCTGAAATGAAAAACCCTCGAGTTATCGAGGGCTTTTATGATTTTTATTAAGCCTTTAAATTAATGTTTACAGTAAATAAGTCGTTTAATACTGCCCAGTAAAATCAATAAGTGGGTGGAACCTTATTTTTAATAAAGATGTTTAAAAAAATCAATCTCATAGTCGAAACTTTGTAAGTAGCTGCCTTCCCCAAGCTAGTACTTAAGCGACAGCTATGAGGCCTTTAGCGGATGTTGGACATAACTTTTGCGAAAGTCCGCTTCAGACAAACAGCAGACCTTCAGGCTTTAGGTTTTACACTTTCGATTGAAATTGATTTTGATGGAATGAGTATGTAATTGACAGGGTCCGTTTGATGAGCCCTTTACTTAAGTACCTTCAAAAACTAAAGTTTCTCTTCGTATTCCTTTTCGAATCTTTCTCTTAATTTTAACCAGTCATTTTCAGAGTGCCTATCAAAGCGTGCAACAACAAGCTGTGATGATATACCAAGAATTAATTGTTAAGGCTAATGCACAAATCAAAATGCAGTAGAATTAGCCTCGTGTTTTCAGAAAGCAAGAGGGCAATAGGTCTACGGGCACTTCGAACTTCTTGTTGGCGGGTATTTCGGGCCTATCAATTGGGCTAAATGTTTTCGTTTTCAACACGGCGGTTGTATCGCCAATGTTGGCTTTCACATCAACACCCAGTTTACGACCTACTATGGTCAATAACGTAACGGGCTCACAAAAGTAATGATTATTTTCAAGTGCCGTTCTGAAGTATTTGGTTGTGTGTAAGTGCTTGTCAAACAGAAGGCGTGCACCTTCTTTCATTAAACTGGGCTCGTTGTTTACAACGCCTCTTACAAGCTTGCTAACCCCGGGTTGAATATAGAATTCACTTTTTTTGCTTTCCAGCTTTTCTATACCATCAAGCATTTGTATAGCGGCATCGGTTTCACCGCGCCATAGATGGGCAAGCATAAGGTAGAATTCTGGCGGAGCTCTAAATCTCATATCGTTGGGAATGTCCAGTGCTAAAAGTAGAGCTGCCGACTCCTCAACCTGTTCTTCATAACCGAGCAATAGTGCGTAACTAAATAGGGCGTATTGATAGCTGTTATCATGAGATACTTTATTCTCTGCTACGGCCATCCTAGAATTTGGAATAACGTCGACAAACAACTTTTCTGATAAATTTTCATCACCGAGTAGGTTCGCTTTAAATCCCCCTACAAAGCTTGTGCCAGCTGTACCATAGTAACTCGTCACCTTGTTGGCCGCAGTGGCTGGATTATAACATTCGATGGTCTGAAGTGTATCTTTCAACTGAAGTGAAAGCTCTTGTTTAGTGTCGTCTGGAAGTTGTTTCATTCTTTTCCTTAAAGAGGCCTCGCAAAAGGGCCCCAATTACTTAACGCCTTATTTTTTTAGTGGCAATTCAATAATTACGATTTCATTAATTTGAGATGACCCGCCAACACCCAGTTCAGTTTTTTTTGTGAGCCCCTGCGTAACACCTGCGCCAGCATGCCTGTCTTTCACAACAGTGTAACGGGTTTTAATCTTTCCACTGTTAAATGCATTCCTAATCTCTTGCTTTTGAGATGCGCTGAGGCCTGAGGTTCGAGACAATGCGCCACTTTTTCTATCTATCCCAAAAAGGTAGTTATCTGTAAGCTGCCTACCATCTGCTGTGGAACTTAGGCCAGAAAGCCCTGCGTTGCCGCTGCTGTCCAATCCTTGTCTGTCACTGCATTTAAAGTTAGATATGAGCCAGTGACTTAACCCCAACTCATTTGTTGATTTGGCAAGTTTTTTTTTCTTTCTAAAGACAGCAATTGTAGAAAACGATGCTTCAACAGTACCGATTAAATCATTAAGGATATTACTATCATCACTCGAATAAAGCCGTTTGGGCTTAATGATAGTGTTGAGCACGGCTTTTTTATGCGTAAGACTGTCTGCCTCTGAAAATGATTCTCCCCAAGGGTGTTTCACACTTACCTTTTATAGTGAAATAGAGTCCAGTGTCTTCAACGAGACTTTGGGTTGAAATTTAAGCTATACTATTTTTGAGGTTGTGTATTATCGCGATTATACAGGGGGAGAAACGCTACCTACGTTTCTCTCCCTCTTTATTTGTGTTCGTCTTAAATGACATTACAGCTTCGCCAGTCATTAATTGTAATTGCTCTTGGCCTGTCAGTTGACGCTCAACTATCATTCCGACATAGGCCCACTGCTCTATTTGCTCACTGGGTGTTTTCGGGTAATTAGCTATCGCTTGCTTTGCGTCATCTATCAAAGAGCTATCAAGTTGCAACTTATCACTCCTCTGACTCGCTCTATTACTTCCAGATTTTTTTGTCATTCGCTCTTCCCTTCATTGCTCTGTGTTATTTTGAACTTGACCATGTCATACATGCGCTTGCACCTTGAAAGCTTAGTAAAATTGCATGTAAACCAGCGATGATTACCAAATGCTTTGTCTAACGCATATTTACTAGGCAATTTGTTGGTTGTTTCTAATTGTTGCTTAAGGAACCCTTTGAATTTGGGAAAAAGAGATGTGTCTCGCTTCTCCCAAATTTTTGCACTGTAATTGGCATGGTTGCCTTGGATGGGAAAGGTAGCATCAAGCCACGTTTTGTCGTATTGATATGCCCAGTTCAAAGCGTTTCCTTGATGCTCTTTTAACTCTGAACGCTTAAGTAGGCCACGGCGTTTTCTCTCTTCGATTAGAGTCGCTCTTACGGCATCCCGCTTTTCGTACATTCTTAAATATTGACGCCATAGGCTTAGCCCATCAACAGACTGAACTACTCCAGTAATCGATGGTTCTGACACACCAAGTTTGGCTGCAATATCCTTACAACTCACATTTTCGATTGCCATTTTTATTGCTTGTCGTTCTATGTCAGCGGTGACAATTTGTTTTCGTTCTGTTGTCTTTACGCCAATTCGGTTGGCTAATTGTTTTACGTAGCCATGACTCACTTTCAAGCGCCTGCTTATCTCCGCAACGTTAAATTGATAACTTTGTAATAGTGCTATTGCTCGTGACTCAATTGTCTCAGACATTTTTAGGGGTTTAGGAGCAGGTATTGGGGGAGGCGCTGATTTTTCGCGCAGTCCTTTTACTACAAATTCAAGCAAAATAGGTTTCAATGGATGAATGCTTAAATCTCGTTCAAAAATTATTCGACGAATACTTCTGGTATTCAACACACTGGGGAGACAAAGCGCTTCAGCTACCTCGTTATAGCGCTCTAACACCGTAGACATCCGAATATGCATTTGCGATGTAAACAGCCCTCGTGAGTGAAATAGACTTTTAAAGTATTGCTGACCAACATTTTCATTATTGTTGCTACGTAGCAATTGCACAATATGCTTTGCGAATTCTATCTGCTGTGCATTAGCGTCTGAAGGAATAACAGACTGTATTGACTTAAAATAACGTGGGAGCCGATATTTTCGATGGTTAAAAGGAACACTGGTTAATTCACACCCATGTTTGAAGCATGCATTCACTCCCCACAATTGGTGTGACAAATGCCAATAAGCGATACCTATTTTAGCCATATCTTCTTTAGCACATTCTGGGCAGTAATTGCTTTGTATTAAAGAGCCAAATGCCAACTGTGGTGAGCATGAAAGGTTTGCTATGTTCATATCACCAGCGCCACACATTGCCGCCTTCAGTGCTTCATGGCGGGCGTTATAAAGAATATGCAAAGGGTAAGCTGTGTGGTTATGTAAGAGATAGTCTATACCGTATTCAGAGTGACAAGAGATATCCTGAATATGACTAGGCAAAAGCTGATTTAAACACGCCCCTTCATAGCCGAACCATTCCAACGAAGTATCTGAGTATGAGACATCTCCCCATAGCCAATGACACCGAGCAACATACGAAAACAAAGTCTCATCAGGTTGAATTCGAGGTGTGTACAAGATTCTACTCATGGCCGATATTCATGCATGTAGAAAAACTTGAATAACAAAAACATTAAAGGATGAATACTGCCATTTTGAGCCATCATAGCACTGGCTTTGAATGCAATATTATTAGCAGTGACTTCAGCAAAACGTTGTAAATTTGGAAACAAAACAATGAAGTATCGTTGGAGCGCACTTTGCCATTGCTTATTGAGAGTAACGCTCACTTTACTTGGGGAATGGGAATAGAAGCTACTCTCCATAAACACACGCTTGTGAAGTTCGACTTGCTCCCGCTGATATTCAATACCGCTTCTCATCAGAAGCTTGGTTTCCCAATCAAGCCAACGATGAAAAAGTGTAATATGAGGAGTGCTAAAAAAAGATTTATCAAAAAAATCGCCTGAGCATTCAAACCCATTAAACTCGCTCACTAAACGTTGCCTCAGCGCGGTATTATGCTGATGACAAATAAAAGCAGTCATTGCTTGATGATCTGCTTTCCAAATAGCAAAGCCCTTGGCTCTTATTTCTTCATCATGGCACTTTGAGCAGTATTTTAGAGAGTGATAAGGCATTAGTAGCTTTTCAGCATTAAACAGTACGCGTCCAGTTGCCTTGTCATTCAATTGAGTTTTCACATGTGCATTTAATACATCACGAGAGATGAATCCTTGCCAATATTTGCCCACCATATTGTCAGTCAATACATCCTCGAATCTTTTTCTTCCATAGGCTTGTACTGCAAACTTCACTGCCCACCTTGGCATGGTCTCTCCTATCAAACGAGGACTTGATATTTGAAAAAGGCTTAAAAATTCCTTTGGAGCGAAAAAGTCTGCATACTCCTTGAGTCGATAGAAATAGGTCGGAAGATACTCACCGGGTTTGATGTTAATATTCTCTAGCATTATGGATGAAAGACTGGTGTTCAACATGAGCTCACTCGTCCCCCATATCTAGGGCTTGAAGTCGCTTTATCCGATCAATGCGTTCTTGCTTTTTTGAGTCCTTTTTCTGCGTAGTTTTATCAACTATTTGCGCTGTTTTTTCCGCAGAATTGGCTGGCGTGACATCAACTTTAGGTAGCTTCGGTTTAATCGATTCTTTGCGTATGTGAGTGGCTACATGCGCTGTATACAAAGAGTTAAATCGATTACTTTTGGTCATACTCAAATTCGCACTTAGTATATGATTTACTAGTCGCTTCAACTTGCTTATGTTCCCTTCACAATAATAAAAAATTGCATGTTCAAACTCCTTATCAACTAACTTCTCGCCCATACCTAAAAAGTTCGTGCTTAAGGCTTTAACCATTGTCTTCCATGTTATGTGTTCAATAGAGTGATCACTTAGAATAAACTTACCATCACTGATTAAACGCCGTTCAGACTGCTCGCTCTGTTCAGGAGCACTGAAAAGGTCGCCAGCTTCAGGCGTACCAATGAAAATCATTGGCACGCCTAAGTCGTTGAAAAACTCTTCTAAAAAAACATTAGTAACAACCTTGTTATCCTTCGTGGTTTTAGAGTTTAAAACCCATTGGACATCATCTATTACAAGTAAACCAAGGCCAACCATTCGACATATTTTAATGACATAAATAACCTGCTCACCAACAGTGTCTCTGCTTGGAAGCTTTGCAGTGAAATGACTATTGAGCTTTTTATCGATGGCATTAAGAATTGAAACTAAGAAAGCTTTTTTACTTGTCGCACTTTTAATATAAGTTTTTACAAACATGACCTGCGGTAGTCGTCTAAATCCAGTGTTTTCAGAAGGGGGATGAAAGTTATCAAGAGGTTCAAACGTTTCTAACAACTTATCATGAACGGTAGTTTTACCATGCCCAGAGCGCCCCATACAAAGCATGGCAGTACCAGCGTCTATTAGAGTATTTGGAGCAGGCAAGTCTTTTACCGAAACCTCGCCGTTTTCAACTAAGTTGAGATATTTATCGTAATCGTCTGTCTTAGGGTGGCGATTGAGATAACCAATAAGGATCATGTGATGAATTTGATTATACAAATCAAATGTATACTCTGGCGGAACATAAAATCGTTTAGCCAAACCAACACGTTTGATACCGTTTGATAATGTAGAATAATTGGGAGTAATATCGTCCCTTGCCGATAGTCGAGATATTAATTCAGATTCAGTTAGCTTCAGCATCTGAAGCGATGTAATAAATGGATTATCATCAATCCATTTTTCAAGCAGAAGGGTCGCTTCAGTCATCACTGCCTCCTTCACTATTTAACGATGGAGTATCAAAGTAATCTGCGGATGAATCAATTGCACTAGTGCCAAACACATTTCGAGTTTCAATAACATCTCTGGCGTTTTCTGATTTCTGTGCTTGCCTGAAGTTGTCCTGTATTCCGGCAACGATGCCTTTGCGGTCTGGAGGTCTGGTAGAAGTGTTTTCGTTTGATAACTCACGTTCTTCAGCTATCGATGCTTGCAAGGCAACGTTTGCCATTCTTCGGTCTTTACGATTGATAGACATCCTTTGCTTTTCGATTTGTTTTTGCTGCTTAATTTCTTCAGCAGTTAGGTCTTCAAACCTTTCATCATGCGACGCCAGTGTGAATTCGATGATTTCCGTACCAAAATGTTTTGATAAGTACCATGCGTAACGCGGGTCATCCTTGTTTACACGCACTTTTATTAAAGGCTTCTCCTGACCACTAAAGCTGATCTTTTGTTGCCAATCTTGGAAGCCTTTGTGGGATGTTCTATATGTAAGCTCACTCGATAAAATGAGTATACCGTCGATGGATACTTTTGCTTCCTCTTGTTCCAACATCGCGTACATCACTAGTTTTTTGGGGCGACGATTTCCAGAAGCCATTCTTTTAGAAATGTGTTTATTCCATAGCGCTAAAGGCGTCGGCTTAACACCTTCAAACACATCAAAAGATTGTAACCGTGTGTGGTTCATTCTTTGACGATTAAACGACAAAATCGATTCAATAATTAGTCGATTTAACGAGTCAATATCATGTATGGCGAAGTTTGAAGGGTGAACGGCATCTTTTGCAGGATTCGGCTTTACACTCCCGTCCAATCGCTGAAACAGAATTTTGTCTTGAGAATCAAAATTTACCTCTACAGTCCCCTTTTTTTTACTTAAGTAAGAAGTTGCAAAGGTAATGGTTTCTAATTTCAAGTCTGCTGCCAGCATGTCATCATAAAGACTAGTGGTATATTCTCCCCCTCTATCGCAGAACAACCTTACGCATACGTGTTGGCAAGGCCAATCATCTTCGTCGATTTGAATTCCGTACCTTGCACAAAAATCAACTTTATTCGTAAAAGCATTGTAAAGTGCTTTTTTGACCGCGGAAACGCCGCGCTGATAAGTAATGCAATAGCCTACGATAACCCCCGAAAAGGTATCAACTACGAAGTACAAGTACGGGCGACCAATCACCTCTTTAGCTGTATATTCGCCCCTGCTGTTGATTCTCGATACCACGTAAATATTTAGTGTAGTGGCATCAATTTCATATGTGTCACTTGGTCCAATAGAGTTTTCTTGTGCTTTACCACGCGTAATGTCTTGATTATTTTGAACTGCCTTTACACTCGTTTTAAGCTCTTCCCACTTCTTCCAATCTACATGCTTTTGAAAGTGAGCCGTAAATTGATCAATAGAAATATACTTACGAAAGTCAAGGTAGCGCTCTTTACGTCCATATACGTCAGCCGATGAATAACAAAGGCGTTGGCAAAACTCGCTATGTAACGAAGTATATTTGTGGTCAGAAACTTTAGATAAATGCTTTTTTATGAATTGTTTAATTCGCTTTATGTCTTCTTGCGTAGCATCTCGTCTTAAATATTCGTCGGAATCGCCTTTTGCGCCAATAAACGTTCCACCTCGTTTAGCTCTCTTCGCTTCAGCCTCTTCACTATTTAAAGGTAACTTTCGATTAGTTCCACAAAGATACGTTAGTGGTAATAGCGCTAAAGGGTGAGAACCAAATGCTAAGTATTGATTGAGATAGTTATATAACGACTGAGGGGTTATCTTGGCTTGCTTGGCGTAAGCATCAAAAGATTTTCTGGATAAATCGCCTTTGATATATAATTCTATGTCATTAGATTCAATTAGTGGTCTTATTTTTGAATATCTCTCATACGCCGTGGCTACACGACTTTCTGTGGCAGACAAATAATGTCTAGACGAACTAAACGTATTAGGCATTCTTTCAAACATGTCCCATGCACGCCCTTCGATATCTTCGCCAACTTTAACCAGAATAGGCTTAATAGGTTTTTTACGTTGTAGAGATAGCGCAACTACTTTTGATTCAGGAAAAGTATACGCAACGGTATATTCGAGTTCTTTCTCATCTATATTTTTAGCTTTTATGATTTCGTTAATTGAATAATCAAATGCCTCTTCTGTCGGAAGACCTACCATTCCCATGCGTAGTCCTCCTTAGCTTTAAAGACAAAACTTGCATCAGCAAGCGGACGAAATAGGTCTACCTGTAAGCCTTTATGCCAGATGAGATACCAAAATACGCCGTATGTTTTTTCAAACGAGATAGACATTTTTTTGGATACCAAAAAAACCAAATCTGCCAATCGATGACGCTTTCTACCAGTAAGGAATTCTAAAAAATGAACTTGAAAAGACTTAAGAATAATATGGGGAACATCAAGGTTACGATGCCTTCTAGCTATTGCAAGATTTTTGACTAAGTTCGGACTCAACGTCCAATGTGAAGATGTAATTAAACGATACTCTTGCTGCTTTTCATCTTCCCAATAAGCTTGTTCGATTTTCAGTTTATCTTGTGTGCGGCCAGTAACAGCATCACCACTATCTACTATAAGCACTTCATCATTGTATTTTAACGAGACAGCAATCTTTTTTGTTTCACCTGTCATAATATCGACATATTGAAAACAGAAATCTGTAGTCATGATAGATGCTTGATACCCTTGATTAGCATCTTTTACCAATCCACGTTTTGGTGCAAAACGGGGATGGGCGATATTCAGACGAGACGCAACCGCTAATGTTGTATCAACATCTATTAAAGGATATTGCGTCTTTACCTTAGAGACGTTTTTTAAATAACTGAGTGTCAATCCAAAATGCCGTTCCATGTCTGAAAAGTATTCGTGACGTTGTGTTTCTTGGGCTAGTTGCTCAGTTGAGGCATTTCCCATGCTTGAGAACTGACGAGCGGTTTTATACGGAATGTACTTACCTTCGAATTCTCTCCGGGTTAAGTAATCGTCAATTTTATTTTCAGTTAACTCAGTAACAGTTGGCTGTTTAATTTTAGGTGAATTTGCATTTTTCATAACTTACTTTCCAATGGCTACAAATCGGAAAATAGTCTTGAATATCGAAATTGACAAGGAAAAGCACAAAAACCACGAAAAGTTATTGGTAAAGTCAATAAATTCGTTGAAAACAAAAAAAATAACTAACCACAAACAACTAGAATGTGTAACTATTAAAGGTTTTTATTGATAAAAACGAGAGGCTGAACTGAATTTCACTTCGAAACTCACTTTATCGTAACAAACAAATTAACTTTGTCAACAAAGGTCATACTTGACGGGCAACTCATGCATTACTAAAATTTTAAAATTGACAATTTACCCAACATTTACGTAATGAGAATCACAGAAGAAAAATTGATAGAATTTGAGTTATTTCTGAAGCCATTTAACAAAAGCAACAAACTAGCGTTTGAGCACTTCGTAAAGCAACATCGATTCGCTGAAAGCACTGAAGAAAAAATAGTTAAGAACTCAAAATCATCTTCGTCGAAAAAATGATCTGAAGCCAATTGTTCATTTATAAAACATCAAAACTTAACCAGTTTTTTTAAATTTAGTAAAAAATTCTATATATAGGATAGAGATTTTTTCAAAAATTTCTGTTCAAATTCTGTTAAATAAGGAAACGAATCATTTCTAGATTTTGAAAGCACTTCAATTACAGAGTCAATATTCTCTAAATCTTCAATATCAGTAAACTCTATGACTTTCTTGGCTATTTGATTAGGAATACCAAACTCTTCAAGTGAGTTAATTGCGGATGGTAAATAGAAATTTTCTAGTGATGCAGCGAATGCCTTATAGTCTCCATAGCTGTAATCAAACCTTTTAAAAATAACTTCCTGTATATCGCTGATAGCATATATGATTTTTGGAAGATTATAATTAACTAAATTTTTCTTGAAATTAAACACTGACTGAACAGCATCATCAATACAATAAGATTGATCATTTTTACCCCAAAATTTATAATCTTCTAGGATCAAGTTTCTATCATCTACTTTATTAATTATATCAATGAGTTTTTTATTTAATTGAGCTTTGGTCCTTACCGTGCCTCCCCCCATTGCTGAAATATTGAAGTAGTCGAATAAAATCATTGAAAAATGCTTTAGTTCTTCATCGCTTGGGTAGATGCTGTTCCATTGCATTGAATTGTTCCAAGAACCACAGTTTTCAATCAAATCTTCAGCAAATTTAATTAACTTATTAGGGTTGATTCCTTGATGTTTTAGTAGCAAAGATATGGGAAGTACGTCCTGATCGTAGAATTTCCTAACTTTGTCCTTATTGTTATTGTCCTTAACTTCTGTACCTAGTTGAAGCAATAAAGACTCTGATGCGTTCTCACTTTGAGTTAGTACAGGGACATCTATAAATGGTAGTTCGACTTGGGGTTTATCGCCAAAAATAAAAACATTTCCGACAAAATGTTCAAACATTCTTCCAGAGCGTCCGGATATGTTGTTAAACGTAAACATATCTAGCTTTGTTTTTCTCGTAATACAGTCATCGTATATTACGATATTCTTAGCGTTGGTATTTACACCTTCGATCAAAGTCGATGTACAAATAAGAATATTAATCTTTGAGTCGTTAAACAAGTCGACAATTAAAGCTCCCACAGCTCTAGGTAGCTGAGCATGATGATATGCAACACCATGTTTCACACCTTCAACGAGAGACCAATCTTCATGAAAATTATCAGATAGCCATTCAGATAAATCATCATTAGCATTGTCAGGGACTAAAAGTTCCGATTGGATCAGCCTATACAGCAATGAACTGACTCTTTTAGGTGATTTACAGTAAATTACTGTTTGCTCATCGCGACCTATATTTTTCAATATGTTGAATAATTTTTGATCTCTTTCAACATCAACAATTGCATCTTTACCTGTCGCTTCTATTGGGTAAAAGTATTCATTTGTAGCGACAGTCACATAGGAATCGAACTTAAGAAATGTACATCTTAATTCTTCTTCAATACCAGAAACTAACCCATTAACCTTCGGGCCAAGCATGTAGAACCTCTTGCATTCCTTATACAATTTTCTAAACGCCAAGTTTAGTCTGTCGCACCTCTCATCATTAGAGTTAGTTGGTGCTAGCTTGTAAAACTCATCAATAATAAAAAAATCTATTGATGATAATCCTTTGTATTCTAGGACTCTCTCCTGAGTGAGAATGTAAATGTTACGTTTAGTAGATTCCTGAGTAACTTGAGTAATGATTTTATATTTATCTTTATATTTGAATAGCTTTTTCTTTAACTCATCGATCAGGGCTATTGTTGGGACAACAATTACTATATTGTCAAATTCATTACTAGCAACTAAGGCTTCAATTATCAGGCTTTTACCAAAACTTGTGGGGGCACTAAGAATGATATTTTCACCATTCATGATTCTGTGAAACACTTCTGCTTGTCGTATATGAAATGTTTTTCCATTGTCTTGAGGAGTAGTAAATAAACTCTGCTTTATTTTGTCTTTAGTCGTTGAATTTTTTCTATCCATGTAAGGAAAAAGCCCCAACTCACCTAACAAATGATCCAAAATGAAAGCACCTCTCATTTCTTTTTTCCGCTCTAACGCTCTAATAACAATATCTTGGACTAAAGTGTCATGAGTATGACTATTAAATTCATTAATAAGAGATGAAAGAAAGCTATCCCAATCGTCAAATGAGCTATTATTCAATTTAATTTTTGCTTCTTGATACCAATCAATCATGAGTTCAACTCCTTAATTAATGCATCATTAAGTTGATTAATGTTAGATACGGGAAAGTAAAAGACTCTTAAATTAATTAATTTGACTAGACTTTCGTTAAGCTCACCTTGAATCAATCTTCGGCACGCTTGAATCTCACCTTCAAAGGAGCTAATAAATTTGTTCTTATCGTAGTTGGTTATAAGCTCACTATCGTGCATGATGAAAATCGGTATTATGATCTTATCAAACCTATCTTCTAAATCGAGTTCTGAGTCAGCAAGCCTTTCTAATTTATTTTTATGTGGCCAAGTCGAATCGATCTCGGAAGTAAGGGCATACAAGCGTGTTTTAAGGGATTGTATGTTTGCAATGTATTCTACGTTTTCAATTGCTTGTTTTACTGCATCTTCAACTGTAGTGCTCACAGAAGATGCTCCTATCCATAACTCGATGCTATCAAAGTTTAAAACTGCATGAGTGCAAGAAAACGTTTTGTTGTTTTGATCGAAAACTTTGTTCATTATCGGAATAGTTGAGTATGATTCACGGATAGCAATATGCAGACAAAGATCCGCTAATGCATTCAAATCTGATGACGGATAGTTATCTCTAGCGTACTTGAATAAACTCCTAGAGCTTCCCTTAAAATTAGCTTTAGCTTTATGAGAAAGGGCATAGTCGATAATCCAGTCATACACAGTCTCAGTGAAATTGCCTATATTCCAACATTCAAGAGTGAAACCTATATCAATACCCTTGATGCTAGGCATATCTTTAGTGCAATGTATGCAATAACTAAAGGGAGATTTAGGGTAAGTTGGCGATTTATAATCTAAACCCTCTTGGAGTTTTACTGCAATACTATCTGACTCTATAGCTTTTTTTATCGATTCATCATTTAAAAAATCAACAGCCGAAACCGCATAAAGGGTGTTGCTGCTTTGCTGTACTAAAAGAATACCTATACATCTACCACCATAGAGTACCGGAGACCCGGACATACCTTTGTACTGACTGACAGTACTTGATTGAGAAACTTCAAAGCTAAATTCTTTTGAAGTCATATGAGCAAATGTATTAGTTACCTCAACATTTATTGGTGCATGGTAGTGCCCCTTCTCAACTGGATAACCACATAACTTTACTTCACTATCCTGACTAATTGTTGTTTTATACAATTCGATAATGTTGCTAGTAATTCCATTTGCTACTTTCAGAATAGCCACATCGAGTTGATCACTTCCGTAAATGTAAGTCGCCTCAATCCATTTATCATCGGCATAATTATCACTAGACAGGAATATCTTTAGTGATGCGGCTTCACTAACGACATGGTTAGCTGTTAATATCAAGCTATCAGAAATAGAAAAACAAGTACCTCTCTTACATGAACCATTAGACGTTAATGACTCAACAATATAAATAGAATCTAGTTTAAAATCTTTGATTAAATCTGTGCTCATAAGACAACCTCACAAGAGTTCATGGATAAAATTATGTTGGGGTAGTTATTTTCAAGATCAGTCATGAACCAATCAGGAATATGCTCCACTTCATAATTTAAAAAGATCTCTGCTCCAGAACTTTTGTTGACAACTGCTATTCGTGCCAACACCTCCAAATCAGGATGACCATGTGATTTACCATTTGTACTAATCAGGTATTTATTGCAAACAATCCGCTTTAACAACTCTAAGCTGGTGTTATTTTTGCTTCCATGATGTGATATTTTCACAGCATCGACTTCTATATTTTTTAACTCGAGATCATCTAGCCAAGACGTAACCATCTTGGCATCACAATCAGATAGGTAAAGTAATCGTTTACCATTTGATTCAATCAAAAAAGATAGACTGCTCTTATTAGGTAGGGAGTTATCATCTTCAAAATTTACTTTGGACAAAGATTCAATACAAGTTTCTTCGGAGGAAGTGATAGGAACAACATTTTTGACAGAGCCTTGGAGATTCTTAGCATATTGTTCAAACGCTTCATAATAAGCTTTGCTAATAATTTTGGGTTTTATACGTCTTTCATTTAATTTATCTTCCCAGTCGCTTTTCAAGTCTTGTAAAGCAGCCTTCTCGGGACCGATAATTGAAAACTTTATTGAACCAACATAAAAACTTTGACATTTTTCTCTATAAAGAGCTGTGCCGTCAACAATAACGTTACAGTGACAATTCTTTTTAGCAAGTAAGTACGATAACGAAGAGCCTTCTGAGTACCCTATTTGTTCACTATTTCGGGTTGTAGAACCTTCTACTGACAAGGCCTTCAATTTTGTGTCAGATATACGGTCCGGCTCATCGGTATCGCCCAACTGACCAAATAGTTGCTCAGCACCATTAAAATAAAACTGTTCTATATTGGGGCAGTCATCATGCAGAAGTAATTTAATAATGCCATTAACATGATCATTATCGATATGAGTGACGATCAATGAGTCTATTTTATCTTTGCCAATAATACTCCCTTTCCAATTTGAAAAAGATTGAGCCGTACCACCATCAATTAAGACAAACTCAGATTGGGTTTCTATTGAAATACAATCTCCATTATCTGCTTTTTGCATTCTAATTTTTAGCATTTTAGATTTCAGTCTTCCTAACCTAGCTATATGCTAACAGACTCTATACCGAAACTCTTGATTTTAAGAAGGTATTAATAGATTACGGTGACAAATAAATCAATTTGGTATTTCACAGAGATTCGAGACTAACGTTGATTGTTACTACTAGAGACAATAAAAAAGCCCACTTCAAAGTGGGCTTTAGCTATCTATTAAACGCTTTATTTACTGTAAACGACTTATTTAATCTCAGTAAACGTTTTATTTACTCAAATCAATTAATTAGGCGTAATCGCGTTGTGGTAAACGTCTTGTACGTCGTCACAATCGTTAAGCATGTCCATGAATTTTTCAAACATCGGCATGTCTTCTTCACTAATCTCAGTTTCAGTCTGAGGCATCCAGCTCATTTCTTCTGCAATGAAAGTAATGTCTGGGTAGGCTTCAGTTAGCGCTGTTTTTACTTGGTAAAACTCGGTGTGCGGCGCATATACGGTTACTTTACCGTCTTCAACTTCAACCTCAGTTACGTCTACGTCTGCTTCCATTAGCACTTCTAAGATGGCGTCTTCGTCGTCACCCTCAAATTGGAAAACAGCCTGGTGATCGAACATGTGCGATACCGCACCCTGTGCACCTAGCTTGGCATTAGTTTTAGTGAAGCAGTTGCGCACTTCAGTAATGGTACGGTTTGCGTTGTCAGACAAGCAATCAACAATAACCATACAGTTACCCGGGCCAAAGCCTTCGTAACGCATAGGCTGGAAGTCTTCGCCTGCGCCGCCAGCGGCTTTATCTATCGCTTTTTCAATAACGTGGCTTGGTACTTGGTCTTTCTTTGCTTTTTCCATTAGGCGGCGAAGTGAAAGGTTAGTGTCTGGGTCGGCACCACCATTTTTCGCACATACGTAAATTTCTTTACCGTATTTAGAATAAACTTTAGTTTTTTGGCCGGCAGTTTTTGCCATGGCGTTTTTACGTACTTCGAATGCTCTTCCCATCTTAAAATTCTCTTTTTCGCAATTTAAAATGCTGCGTTGGGTTTTATCGGGCTACTATTTGCCTGACCATTAAACCAGGCTGCGCCGCTCTGCCTTACTTGGTAACATTGCCGAACGCGACGTTTCTAAAATGGCGCAGCGCGACAGTGCTTAGAATTACCAAGCGAAACATTGCCTAAAATAACGGCAGGCTAAGCAACACAAAAAATTTGGGCGAAATTCTACCTTAATTTTAATGTAATACCAATGTGAACGCCCCTAGAAAGGCTATAGGTAAATAGATTTCACATTTTCAATGAGTTCAAAATGTACTCTGACCCCACACACTTGTGCTTACGGCAAGTGTTCGGTTGCTAGGTAGTCGTGTGACTGCATTTCCTTTAAGCGGCTAAGACAGCGCCTGAACTCAAAGTTAAGTAGTCCTTCGGTATACAGGCTTTCCAACGCGACTTCTGCAGATATGATCAGCTTTACATTTCGCTCGTAGAATTCGTCCACCATGGCAATAAAACGGCGCGCCACATCGTCATTATGTTGCCCCATTTCCATAACATTGGCTAATAGCACCGAATGATAACAACGGCTTAACTCGATATAGTCACTTTGGCTGCGAGGACCTCCACACAGGGCTTTAAAATCAATCATTAATACCCCGTCAGCATTTCTAAGCGTTGGTATTTCGCGATTGTTCACCTCAATGTCTTCGCCTTGAGAGCCTTCTTCTGGCGCTAGCTGAGAAAAGTAGCTATGCAAGTTCTCGGTGGCTTTTTCGTCAAGTGGGTAGTGATAAATTTCGGCTTGCTCTAACGTTCTAAGACGATAATCAATACCGCTATCAACATTTACCACACGGGTATTCTGATTTAGTAAGTCGATGGCTGGTAAAAACCGCGCACGTTGCAATCCGTTTTTATATAAATCGTCAGGTACTATGTTCGACGTCGCCACCAGCACAATACCGTGCCCGAACAGCTCTTCCATTAACGTGCCTAAAATCATGGCATCGGTTATATCAGACACGAAAAACTCGTCAAAGCATATTACCCGCGCTTCTTTTGCCAGCTTAGCAGCCACTAACTTTAGGGGGTCTTGGGCACTTTTGAGCTGCTTTAATTCGTCGTGTACACGATACATAAAACGGTGAAAGTGAACGCGCATCTTCTTTTCAAACGGGAGACAATCGTAGAAAGTATCAACAAGGTAGGTTTTGCCTCGCCCTACTCCTCCATAGAAGTAGATACCCTGAATACCTGGTTTGGCGTGGCCTTTACCAAATGCTGCTTTTAACTTCACCCGCCACGTTGTTTTCTTTTCAGGCTGAGTCAGTTCGTCGAACAAACGTTGAAGTTCTTTTACTGCATTTTCTTGTGCTGCGTCGTAATGAAAATCAGACGACTGAAGATCTAGCTGATATTTTTCCCATGGCGTCATCGCCGAATTCACTCCGTACAAAAGTCAATAGTGGCGCTTGCTGCACCGACCTGCTTGAATTTCTCAATTATGACCTTAATTTTAATGGAAATCACGGTAGAATCTCACATTGAAATTCGACATACACTGAATAAATGTGACTATGTATGCGCTTTTCGGGTTTGACCTTGCTATATTCAGCTTATGGTCGAAAGCAGCTTTTAGATCGTACAACAAAAGGTCGGCTGCGCGATGTAGATTTATTCGGAGAATATAATGGAATTGTTAGTATCTCTTGCTCTATTAGTTGTTGGTTTAATTATTGGCTTTTTTGTAGGTCGTTTTTTTCAGCAAAAGCAGGGCGCAGGCAGTGCTGCACAGACTGAGAAGCAAGTTAAAGAGATCCTTGCACAGCAAGCACAGCATCACATTCATCAAACTCGTCAGAGTTTAGAGAGCATTGAAAGCCAGTGCGAAACACTAAAGCAACAGATTGTTGAGTACGAAACACTGCTTGAGCAAGGCGGTGAAGAAGAAGGCAGCAAAGTCCCGTTCTACGGGGAGCAAGCCACAACCTATTTACGTAATAATCTAAAAGGTTCAGATAAGTCTAAAGTTAACCGTGTTTCTGACACACAGCCAAAGGACTTTGCAAACTCAGGTTCAGGGTTGTTCGTCGGTGGTTCTGAGCAGAATAACGCAGAAAAACAGTAACATCGGGAACTTTATCACGACCTCGGACTCTTTTAGTGAAACCATGCTATGTCGCATATAACATGAAGGAGTGTAAGCGAACATGAAAATGTCTTTCCGCCATTGTCTATTGGCGTCTGCCGTTGTTGTTAGTTCTCTGGGCTTTACTGCTAACACACAGGCGGCGTTACCGTTCTTTTCAGATAAAAAAGATGAAGTTCCCTCTCTAGCACCCATGCTGGAAGAGGCGACGCCTGCCGTAGTAAGTATTGCTGTAGAAGGCACGCAAACTTCTACACAGCGTGTACCAGAAATGTTTCGCTACTTCTTTGGTGCACCGCAAGAGCAAGTTCAGGAACGTCCTTTCCGAGGTCTAGGTTCTGGGGTCATAATTGATGCGGACAAAGGTTACGTAGTAACCAATAACCACGTAGTTGATAACGCGGATGAAATCACCGTCAAATTAACGGATGGTCGTGAGTTCAAAGCGAAGAAGCTGGGTTCAGATGAACAAAGCGATATCGCGCTACTGAAAATTGATCCGGACGATTTGAAAGCACTGCCATTAGCCGACTCAGATGCCCTGCGTGTGGGCGACTTTGTGGTAGCAATTGGTAACCCATTTGGTCTATCGCAAACAGTCACCTCAGGTATTGTTAGCGCATTAGGTCGTTCAGGTTTAAACATTGGCGGGTACGAAGATTTCATTCAAACTGACGCCGCAATCAACCGAGGTAACTCGGGCGGTGCACTGGTTAACCTACGTGGCGAACTCGTTGGAATTAACACCGCAATTTTTGGTCCCAACGGCGGAAACGTTGGTATCGGCTTTGCCATTCCAGCAAACATGATGAAGAGTTTAGTTGATCAGATTGCTGAGTTTGGTGAAGTAAGACGCGGCCTGTTAGGTATTCTTGGTAGTGACATCGATGCGGGTCTGGCTGAAGCCATGAATGCTGAGGTTAACATTGGTGCATTCGTTAGTGAGGTGCAGCCTGATTCAGCAGCAGAAAAAGGTGGAATTCAAGCGGGTGATATTATTACCGCTATAAATGGACGTAAACTTAACAGCTTCCAAGAGTTGCGAGCTAAGATTGCAAGCATGGGGGCCGGCGCTGAAGTTGAGCTTACTGTTATGCGCAAAGGTAAGAAAATGAAGGTAGATGTGGTGCTAGATGATGCGGCAGATACCACTGTTACTGCGGCTCAAATACACCCAGCGCTTGAGGGTGCAACGCTCGCAAACGGTACTGATGACGCGGGTAATGCCGGTGTTGTAGTGTCTGACATTGAACGTGGTGCACCAGCGGCGCGCATTGGTTTACAGTCTGAAGACGTGATCATAGGTGTTAACCGAGTTCGCACATCTACCGTGGCTGAGTTCAGAAATGCACTAGATGAAGCGAAAGGTGTTATTGCGCTTAACGTGAAACGCGGTAATTCAACATTGTACTTGGTTATCAGACAATAGCTTTAGGCTAGATTGAAAGTTTGACTAATAGAAAACGGCGCTTCTTTAAAGCGCCGTTTTTATTTGAATACTAGAATATGGCAAACGTGAACAGTTTGTCTGACACCATTGAAGGGAAATGATAATTCAAATTCGATTGCACTAAATTTGCTTTTCATTACGGTAGTTTATTCAATTAAGTGATATCCTTTATGTTAAGAATGATAATTTAAAAACGTCGCGCTTTTTTATGATGTCGCACCACAAAAATAGTGCGTTTAGAGTAAGTGCGACAGAAAACGATAAGTGTGACTTGTGACTGGCCGCTCAATAATAAATTTCTTATTAAAATCTGTTCTCCTCGGCGTTGCCGTTGCAGCGTTGCTTTTGATTTTTGTTCCAGAACTTCGACAAGGTAAAGGGCTGGCTCAAGGCTTTTTCACTGATGTATCAGTAAGTGCTAATCGTGAAAGCTATTTCACTGCGCTCAGCCGCTCTGCACCAGCCGTCGTCAATATTTATAGCGTAAGCATTGAGAATGGTTCCGGGCTTTTTAGAAATCAATCGCGCGGTCGAACTAACTTGGGCTCTGGCGTGATCATGACTGAAAACGGCTACCTACTTACGTGTCACCACGTAGTTGCAAACGCCGACAGCATTTACGTAGCAGTTCAAGATGGCCGTATTCTTGAAGCACAAATTATCGGTACAGATCCGCTTACAGACCTAGCGGTTCTAAAAGTTACTGCAGATAACCTTCATATTATTCCTCAAGTCCCAGAACCAGATACTCATGTAGGTGATGTGGTAATGGCTATCGGTAACCCATTCGACTTAGGTCAGACAATTACGCAGGGGATCGTAAGCAGAGCAGGACGAAACGGACTTTCCAACTATGTGGATTTTATTCAGACTGATGCGGTACTCAACCAAGGTAACTCCGGCGGAGCATTAGTAGATAGCAACGGCATATTGTTGGGTATTACTAATGCTAACTTCCAAGTTCTCGATTCAAATAACCGCGTCCGCAATGTAGACGGAATTAACTTTGCGGTACCTTATGAACTTGCTAAACGGGTAATGGATGAAATTATCAGTAATGGCCGTGTAATACGCGGTCAGCTCGGCTTCGTAGGTGGTGAAAATCGCAACCGTCCTGGCATCGATGTGTCGGCGGTAGCAAAGGGTAGCCCAGCAGACATCGCTGGCATTCGTCCCGGCGACATCATAGTAGCAATTGACGGAGTAAGACTGGAAAGTGCGTCTAAAACCTTAGATATGATTGCTGAAACAGAGCCGGGCACAGAGCTTGAGATTGAACTTAGCCGAGACGGTACCTCTTTAACCTTAACAGCTACGGTTGGAGAACTTCGCGCGAGTCAGTAGAAGTCTGTTGTTTCACTTTATCGATAAAAGAAAAGCGCCAAAAGGCGCTTTTCTTTTATCTGAATAACGACTTCTCGCTTATTCTTTCACTCGCTCGATATTTGCACCTAAACCTCTGAGCTTTTCTTCAATAGCTTCATAACCACGGTCAAGGTGATAAATACGATTCACATGAGTTTCCCCATCTGCGATGAGACCGGCTATAACCAAGCTTGCTGATGCGCGAAGGTCAGTTGCCATAACGGGCGCACCTTTTAAGCGTGAGCTTCCTTTCGAAACAGCAGAGTTAGCCTCTAGCGCTATCTCAGCACCCATGCGCTGTAATTCAGGCACATGCATAAAACGGTTTTCGAAAATGGTCTCGGTAATAACACCTGTGCCTTCTGCAACACAGTTTAAAGTAACAAACTGGGCCTGCATATCGGTAGGAAAAGCTGGATGAGGGGCGGTTTTTACCCTCACTGCCTGTGGCTTTCGCCCTTCCATATCGAGTTCAATCCAGTCATCACCAGTCGTAATTTTAGCGCCAGCTTGCTCTAGCTTGTCTAGCACGGCATCTAACGTATCAGGCGCGGCATGGGTACAGCGAACCTTTCCGCCAGTAACAGCAGCAGCAACAAGGAAGGTCCCCGTCTCAATACGATCAGGTAGCACGGCATAGTCACAGCCGTTTAGCGTTTCCACTCCTTCAACAGTAATTTTGTCACTTCCAGCGCCACTAATTTTTGCGCCCATTTGAATAAGGCAATTTGCTAAATCTACAATTTCAGGCTCGCGTGCAGCGTTTTCTAGCACCGTCGTACCGTCTGCCAACGCCGCAGCCATAAGCAAGTTTTCTGTGGCGCCAACACTTACCATATCCATAAAGATGCGCGCGCCTTTTAAGCGTCCGTCAACTTCTGCACGAATATAGCCTTCATCAACTTCTATTTTAGCGCCCATTTTTTCAAGGCCAGTTAAATGAAGATTGACCGGGCGAGCACCAATAGCACAGCCACCGGGTAAAGACACGTTTGCCTTACCCTGTTTCGCAAGTAGAGGGCCTAGAACTAAAATAGACGCTCGCATAGTACGCACTAAATCATACGATGCAGTCACGCTCTCCAGCGTACTCGAATCAATAACGATGTCGTTAGGTGCAGGTTGAGCAATTTCGACGCCCAGCTCGCGTAATAGCGCAGTGGTGGTATTGATATCGCGAAGACGAGGAACATTAGTATATCGACAAGGAGAGTCAGTAAGCAGGCTTGTCATCAACAATGGAAGAGCCGCATTTTTAGCACCAGAAATACGAACCGTGCCGTTTAGCGCTGGGCCCTTTTTTATTACAAGTTTATCCACAAGCTGCGCCTATTATTGAGGGATATTGAACTGGCGCTCGCGCTCCCAGTCCTTAACCGAAAACGTCTTGATTGTGATTGCGTGCATGCTGCCATCTGCAATCTTATCAGCTAAGGGCGCATAAACAGCTTGCTGACGCTTTACGCGGCTCATTTCATTAAACGCATCGCTTACAGCAATAATATTAAAATGCGATCCCTCTCCTTTCACATGTACTTCGTGAAGGTCTAAGGCATCTTTCAAGATTTTTTCAATTTCAGACAATTCCATAACTTACTTCTTAATTCGCTAACTGGTGTTTATTCTACAGGTAAAAAGCTATCTGCATTGCTGATTTTTGCAAGCTTTTGAAGCTTTTCCGGTATTTTGCTGAGTGTTATGCTAACACCATTTTGCTCTGCATCCCTAACGGCATTGATAAGCCACGCCAAACCGGCACTGTCTGCACGTTCGACATCGTTCAAATCCAGAGTGCAACGTTTGTTTTGCTGCAGGGTGCCTCGCTCGTTACTGCTCAGGCTTTCCCAGAAATTCTTTGACAAAGTGTCACGGTCAAGTTGACCGTGAACAATCACGTTACCTTTGTCGTTTATCTCAAAGAGGCTCACTCAGCCTCTCCCTCGATTTCAATCGGCTCACCTTGTTTTAATTCAACCGGCTTACCAATTTTATCGCGCATTAAAGCAATCACAGAATCTATGCCTTCTTGACGAAGAATTGATTCGAACTCGCTACGCTTACTATTCAACATGCTAATGCCTTCGGCAACCATGTCGTACGCTTTCCACTCATTCGTTTTACTGTCTTTACGCACTTTAAACGCAATTTTAATTTCTGGACGGCTGGGGTCTTGTACTACGGCACGCACCGTTACTGATTTTTTATCATCAAAAGATGACTCTGGCTCGAATATCACCTCTTGATTATCGTAATACCCCATCGCAACTGCATAAGAAGTAATTAGATATTGTCGAAACACACTGATGTATTCGCCCATTTTCTCTTGAGGCACCGATTTAAAGTGTTTACCCAACACCATAAATGCCGCAAATTTATAATCGATATGCGGCACTAGTTCCTCTTCCATGATCGTACGAAGCATTTCTGGATCGGCTTTGATAGCCTCCTGATTAGCCTTAATACGTTCAAACGTACGATTTGCTACATCCTGCACCAATTCATACGGGTTTTGCTCATTCACTTCTTGCGCATTCACTACGCTCGTTATCGACATCATAAAGATGCCAATGGCTGCTATGATCTTTTTCAAAATTTTATCTCCTAACTTCAAACTCTGTTTAGCAGACCTGATTACCGTCAAATTAGTTTCATCAAGTTGCTGTAATTCATTGGTAACTGTATGCAGTGCAAGCAATATAATGGGCAATGGTTAGTTTTCGTCACTACCGCGGTTAAACAAGAACTGACCAATCAAATCTTCAAGAACCAGCGCTGACTTCGTATCTTGCAGGTAATCGCCATCTTGTAAGTTTGCCACACCGTCAAACGAGAACCCTGGCTGAAAACCAACGTACTGCTCGCCTAATAGGCCTGAAGTCAAAATAGATACCGAACTGGTTTCAGGAAAGCCGTTGTATTCGTTGAGGATAGATAGCTCTACCACAGGAGTGAAATCTTCCTGATCCAAAGAAATTGACGACACACGACCAACCGTAACACCACCTACTTTTACTGCAGATCTCGGTTTCAGCCCGCCAATATTGTCGAACTTTGCATATAACGTGTAGGTGTCACCTTCGGTCGCTACCGTTTGATTTGCCACTTTAAGCGCTAATAATAACAATGCACCTATAGTAAGCATGACAAACATACCAACCATCACTTCCGTTTTATACTTACTCATTCCTAACCCCTACTCGATACCAAACATAAGGGCGGTAAGCACGAAGTCCAGCCCTAATACTGCTAATGATGAATAGACCACTGTTTCAGTGGTCGCTTTGCTGATCCCTTCCGATGTTGGAATAGAATCGTAACCTTTAAATATGGCAATCCACGTCACAACTAAGGCAAACACGAGGCTTTTTATTACGCCGTTTATGACATCTTGGTTCCAATCTACTGTTGATTGCATAATTGACCAATAGCTGCCCGCATCAACGCCCAACCAATCCACGCCGACCAAATGCCCGCCTAGGATACCAATGGCGCTAAAAATAATCGCCAGCATTGGCATGGCAATCATTCCAGCCCAAAAGCGAGGAGCCACAATACGCCTAAGCGGATCTACTGCCATCATTTCTAAGCTGCTTAATTGCTCTGTGGCTTTCATTAAGCCTATTTCAGCTGTCAACGCTGAGCCAGCACGACCAGCAAACAACAATGCAGTCACAACTGGGCCCAGTTCCCGCAGTAGCGACAAAGCCACCATAGGACCTAAGCTTCCTTCAGCGCCATAATCAACCAAAATTGTATAGCCTTGGAGCGCCATTACCATGCCAATGAACAAACCAGATACCATGATAATTAGGAGCGACTGCACGCCTACAACATAAAGCTGCTTGATCACTAACGGAATATTTTTAACGCGAGGAACTGCCACTAGCGCACCGAACAGCATTAATGTGGCACGTCCAATTGAAGTTATTTTAGCGATCGTTTTTGCACCGACTGACTGGAAGTACTTCATTTATCGCCCCCCAAAAAACTCGTTTTCAAATCAGGTGCAGGGTAGTGAAATGGCACTGGACCATCTGCTTTACCTTTTAAGAACTGTTGTACCAGCTCAGAATCACTTTCTTTGATTTCTTGAGCCGTACCCTCACCTATTACGCGCTTATCAGCCAGTATATAAATATAATCTGCAATAGTGAGTACTTCGGTTACGTCATGAGTAACAACGATACTTGTTAGGCTAAGCGCATCGTTAAGCTCACGAATAAGCTTTACTAAGACCCCCATGGAAATAGGGTCTTGGCCTGCAAATGGCTCGTCATACATGATTAAATCAGGATCAAGCGCTATCGCTCTTGCAAGTGCAGCCCTGCGCGCCATACCACCAGATAATTCGCTTGGCATAAGTTGAGCAGCACCGCGCAATCCCACAGCCTGTAGCTTTAAAGCGACAATGGTCGCGATAATATCTTCAGATAACTTGGTATGCTCGCGAAGCGGAAACGCAACATTGTCGAACACGCTCATGTCGGTGAAAAGTGCGCCGCTCTGAAACAGCATACTCATTCTTCGGCGCGTGTTGTAAAGGGACTTTCTCGACATAGAAACAATCGAGTCACCATCGAATCTCACGTCGCCTTCATCTGGCGTTAACTGCCCGCCAATAAGGCGCAGCAACGTTGTTTTACCTATACCACTAGGCCCCATTACCGCAGTAATTTTACCTTTGGGTACTTTGAGCGAAATGCCGTCATATATAACGCGGTCAGCACGCTTGAAAGTTAGGTTATCTACTTCAACTAAATGATCCATAAGTACTTAAATGTCGACCCCTGACGAAAGAAAGTGGCTGTAAAAATTTCACCCACACTGCACTTTTAAAAGAGTAATTGAATAGGTTGCCTAGCGTATTCAATTTCTATGCCTTAAACATTTTACTGTAAATGTATACTCTTGAGTTTACTTTAAGAACACATAATACCAATAAAGTTTACTCGGCAGTGTAGTTTATCAACACGATTGGTAAAAAGTCGTGGCTGGGCGATGTGATTTAGTGTCATTGTACGCTTTTTCAAGCCCCTCGCAAAAGTCAAAAAGTTACAAGTTATGTTCGATTAAGACGAATGTAAGGTCACGCGCGCTCAAGCGCACTTCTTATATAAGACAACAAGTCGAAAGTGAGTGAGCACGTCTATCGTATTTGATAGTTTGTTAATGGAAACTGAACACCAACATGCAGTGTTGCTGCTATCGCTGCCAATCAAAGGCAACGAACGAGGACTAATTTGTCGATTTACTCTTCATTTAACACAGGTTTTTACCATTTCGCAGCATTTGATAAAAATAAAGTAATGCGAGCATAGGCAAATGGCACTCTTTTTGCGACAATCTAGCGAAATACTTTTTATTACAGGTTGTTGTGCTTTTAAACATCGTCATTTTTCTTATTGGGCTGATTGTACTTAGTTGGAGCGCTGACCGTTTTGTTTATGGTGCTTCAGCGCTAGCAAAGAACATCGGTATTTCACCTATGATGATCGGTTTAACGATTGTCGCTATGGGGTCTTCTGCGCCTGAAATCGTGGTATCCGCCATTGCCTCTGTAAATGGTAATATGAATACCGCTGTAGGAAACGCGCTGGGCTCGAACATTACCAACGTCGCTCTTGTCCTTGGCATAACAGCATTGGTTAAGCCGCTGCTTGTTTCATCAACAACGTTAAAGCGAGAGCTTCCGGCTCTTCTTATTATTTCCCTTATTGCTATCGGCTTTTTGTTCGATGGCGAACTTAAGTCTTACGAGGGCATTATTCTACTTGCTCTGTTTATTTTTGTATTAGCCATGATGGCCTGGCTGTCGCTACAAGTAGACAAAGAAGACCCATTGATAGCTGAAACAGCTGACGAAATACCTAAAGGCGTTTCAAATACATCTGCGCTTATATGGATTGGTGTGGGTCTGGTCATTTTGCCCCTGAGTGCACATTTTTTGGTGAACTCCGCTGTAGAAATTGCAAGGTATATGGGGATATCTGACTTGGTGATTGGTTTAACTATCATTGCTTTTGGCACCAGCCTTCCAGAACTTGCTGCAAGCATTGCCGGCGTACTCAAAGGTGAGGATGATTTAGCCCTTGGTAATATTATTGGTTCTAATATCTTCAACCTGCTCGCCGTACTTGGAATGCCGGGGTTAATAGCGCCAGGCTTGTTGGATCCAGATGTCTATAATCGAGATATGTACGTAATGCTTGGACTAACGCTACTGCTATTCTTGTTCAGCTTTGATTTAATCGGTAAGCGTACAATATCAAGAACGAATGGATTTATACTTCTTGCTTGCTTCATTGGCTACCAATTCTGGCTGTTCGGATAATCATGAATACACAAACTCAGATGAACTATATCGACTCAGCAAAACGCGTTATCGACATTGAAACGCACGCTATAGCGAACCTTGCAGAACGTTTAAACGACAATTTTATTGCAGCATGCGATATTCTATACCACTGCAAGGGAAAAGTTGTTGTTAGCGGAATGGGGAAATCTGGGCATATAGGAAACAAAATCGCTGCCACGCTGGCAAGTACAGGCACACCCGCTTTTTTCATGCACCCTGGTGAAGCCAATCATGGTGACTTGGGAATGTTGAGTAAGGGTGATGTTTTATTAGCTATTTCTAATTCTGGTGAAACAAACGAATTAGTCAACTTGCTGCCAGTCGTTAAAAGACTGGGAATTCAAGTGGTAGCGATGACAAACAGCGCGTCAAGTTCATTAGGCCAACACGCTGATGTAGTGCTCGATATCAGTGTGGATAAAGAAGCCTGCTCATTAGGCCTAGCCCCTACATCAAGCACCACGGCCACCTTAGTTATGGGCGATGCGCTTGCTGTGGCTCTTCTCGATCAGAAAGGGTTCACGTCTGACGATTTCGCATTGTCACACCCGGGGGGGAGTCTAGGAAGAAAGCTGTTGCTTAAAGTGCATGACATCATGCTTACTGGTAGCGATATTCCGCTTGTTAGTTTGAATGCTTCAGTGGCTGACGCACTTCTTGAAATTTCCAAAAAAGGCCTTGGGATGACGGGCGTTGTTGCCTCTGATGGTACACTTACCGGTGTATTCACTGACGGTGATTTACGCCGAATTCTAGACGCTCGTATTGACGTTCACGGTGCCTCGGTTGAAAGTGTAATGACAAAAGGCGGTAAAACAACCACTTCTGAGCAACTCGCTGTAGAGGCGCTTAACTTGATGGAAGCCCATAAAATCAGTGCGCTTATGGTAACAGATTCTCAGCGCATACCCGTGGGAGCCTTTAATATGCATATGCTACTCAAAGCGGGAGTGCTATAAATGCCAGCAACCTTATACACAGAAATGAATGACACACTTTTCACTCAACTATCGAAGATTAAATTATTGGTATGTGATGTGGATGGTGTGTTTTCAGATGGCCGAATTTATTTAGGCAATGCGGGCGAAGAACTAAAGGCCTTTCATACGCGAGATGGCTACGGCGTCAAAGCCTTGGTAAGCCATAATGTTAATGTCGCTGTCATCACGGGTCGTCGTTCAGCCATTGTTGAAAACAGAATGAAAGCATTGAATGTGGCGCACATTATTCAAGGTGAGGAAAACAAGGCCGAGGCTTTGAGCGCACTAATGGAAAATCTCGAACTAAATGCCGATGACGTGGCAGCAGTTGGCGATGATATGCCTGACACAGGTATGTTTAAGCATGTAGCAGTCAAGATTGCGGTTGCCGATGCGCATCCTTTTGTCGCTAAACAAGCCAACTGGATTACCACACTCCCGGGGGGGTTTGGTGCGGTTCGTGAAATATCGGACACCATTTTACAAGCCAAGGGTGTGGCGAATGAAATATTCGGAGCAAGTGTATGAGCCAATTTGGCTTTAATCGCTTAGGACTCAGTATATCTTCGCTTTTTATTCTAGCGATGTTGATGTATGTACCAACATGGATGGAAGAGGAGCCAGAAGCGCAGAGCAGTGGTGAAAATGACGCATTAAAGCCCACTTATAAAGCGAAAAATTTAACCACGACCCTCTACAATCAAGAGGGGGAGCTGAACCATAAGGTTTTTGCTGAATCAATGGAGCATTACGACCAACTAGGTTTTGTCTTGTTTCAACAACCTAGATATACCCTTTATACCGAAAATGCAACGTCTCCTTGGGTTGTTACGGCTAAAGAAGGCACACTCTACAACAACGAGCTTATTCAGCTGGAAAATCGCGTTGTTATTGAGAACCAAACGAGCGATGATTTTGTCCAAAGCTTATCAACCGAATATATTCAAATAAATTTGGACACCAAACAAATGACTTCTGACCAGCCCGTTGAAATACAAGGTACTCAGTACGTTATTTTGAGCAATGGGTTTAACGCGAATTTACGCACACAAGAATACGAGCTATTAGATCATGTACAAACCACTTATTCCCCTAGCAACTAGCCTTTTTCTTGCCATCGCTAGCGGTGCGGTGATCGCGAGCGAAGACGACTTTTCGCAGCCCATAAAAATAGGTTCAAACACCCAGTTTATTGATGGGAAAAACAAGACTGCACTTTATAAAGAAGACGTTCTCATCACACAGGGTTCACTACTGATTGAAGCGGACGAAGTTGAAGTTATCGCCAGTGAAGGTAGCGGTCGTGAAATTTTCATCGCTAGAGGCAAACCGGCGAGCTACTCTCAAACTTTAGAAGACGGCACGCCTGTTTCGGCAAAAGCCAATGAAATTCGTTACGAGGTTATTAACCGCACCATTTCTCTCGCTGGCAATGCCGAACTTCAGCAAGACACGAGTAAAGTGCAAGGTGACAACATTACATTTGATATGATTACCGAGCAATTGCTTGCTACTGGCGGCAGCGGAGAAGATGGTGAAGGTCGCGTTACGACGGTATTTACGCCTGACACCATTCGTAAAACATCGAAAAAGCAAGACAAAGATAGTGAGGACAACAAATAGCCATGGCCACTCTTAGCGCAACTAACCTTGCTAAGGCTTATAAATCTCGTCAAGTGGTGAGAGACGTTAGCCTTTCTGTTTCTACAGGGCAAATTGTTGGTCTTCTTGGTCCAAACGGCGCTGGTAAGACCACCACGTTTTATATGATTGTAGGTCTGGTACCCCTGGACAAAGGCAAGATTGAAATTGACGAAAACGAGCTCACTCATCAACCCATGCATGAGCGCGCACGCCGCGGAATTGGCTACCTTCCACAAGAGGCATCAATATTTAGAAAGTTGACCGTTCACGAAAATATCATGGCAATTTTGCAAACTCGTAAAGATTTAAATTCACACCAGCAAGAAGAAGAAGCTGACGCACTACTTGATGAATTTAATATCAACCATATACGTAATAGTGCGGGTATGAGTTTGTCGGGTGGTGAGCGACGCCGGGTGGAGATAGCACGAGCGTTAGCGGCAAATCCACAATTTATTTTATTAGACGAACCATTCGCTGGTGTTGATCCAATATCAGTTAATGATATAAAGAAGATAATACAACATCTTCGTGATAGAGGAATTGGTATCCTTATCACTGACCATAACGTACGAGAAACATTGGATGTTTGCGAAAAAGCGTACATTGTGAGTCATGGCGAGCTTATTGCGCAAGGAACAGCGGAACAGGTTTTAAGTAATCAAAAAGTAAGGGATGTATACCTAGGCGAACAATTCAGGCTATAGTTAATGTAACCGAATTGTCATTTTTCAATTTCGCTCTGGTATATTCAATTTAGAGCATTTAAATAAGACGTAGATGAAACCATCTTTACAGCTAAAATTTAGCCAACAACTTACCATGACACCTCAGCTTCAGCAGGCTATTAAATTGCTGCAGCTGTCTACTCTTGATCTTCAACAGGAGATTCAAGAGGCGCTTGACTCTAACCCACTGTTAGAAGTTGAGGAAGGTAATGACGAGCCTCAATCAGAAAAGAACAATCTCGATAATGATGATGGAGCATCAGAAGCGTCTGCTACTGCATCAAGCGACACCCTGGAAGCCGGAGATGCGTTAGAAAAAAACGATCTCCCTGACGAGTTGCCTATCGACAGTACGTGGGATGAGTATTATTCCGCATCTTCAGCGCCAGCGCCAGGTCCATCAAGTGATGATGAACAGATTTTCCAAGGCGAAACTACTGACGATATTCAAGAACACCTTTCTTGGCAGATGCGCCTGACCCATTTCTCGGAAACTGACCGGGCAATTGCAACGGCGATTATTGACTCGATTGATGAATCTGGCTATCTAACCGTCTCTCTTGAAGAAATTCTTGATGCGGTAAACGATGATGACTTAGAAGAGCCTATAGAGATGGACGAAGTAGAGTGCGTATTAAAGCGTATTCAAATGTTCGACCCCATTGGTTCTGGTTCACGGACACCTCAAGAGTGTTTAATGGTTCAGCTTCGCCAATTTTCAGACGATACGCCGTGGCTCGCTGAAGCGAAGCAGTTAATCGAAGAGTACTCTGACCTTCTTAGTAGCAAAGACTATCGCACGTTAATGCGTAAGAGTCGCCTGAAGGAAGATCAGCTGCGTGAGGCTATGCGTTTGTTACAAACCTTGAATCCTCGCCCAGGTAGTGCTTTAGTTACTAAAGAGCCTGAATATGTTATTCCTGATGTTTCAGTCGCCAAAAAGAATGGTCGTTGGGTGGTAGAATTAAACCCCGACAGCCTGCCTAAATTAAGCGTGAATCAACAGTACGCTGCGATGAGTCGTCGTGCAAAGAACAGTAGCGACTCTCAATTCATCCGCTCACACATGCAAGAAGCCAAGTGGTTCATAAAGAGCCTAGAGTCACGCAATGAAACCCTGATGAAGGTTGCGAATTGCATTGTGCAGCAGCAGATGGGTTTTTTCGAGCACGGCCCGGAAATGATGAAACCAATGGTGTTAAATGATGTCGCAGAAATGGTAGATATGCACGAATCGACTATTTCTCGTGTGACGACGCAAAAATACATGCACACACCACGTGGTATTTTTGAACTGAAGTACTTCTTTTCAAGTCACGTTGCGACAGAGTCTGGTGGTGAGTGTTCATCCACCGCTATTCGAGCATTGATCAAGAAGCTGGTGGCCGCTGAAAATGTTAGCAAGCCGCTAAGTGATAGCAAGATTGCTTCATTGTTGGCCGAGCAAGGCATAAAAGTCGCTCGGCGGACAATAGCAAAATACCGGGAATCGTTATCGATCCCGCCGTCGAACCAACGCAAAAGCCTTATTTAAACGGGCTCTATAATATAAGGAAGACGAAATATGCAAATCAACCTTACTGGTCATCATGTCGAAATCACCGACTCTTTGCGTAATTATGTCGATACGAAGTTCAGCAAACTTGAACGTCACTTTGATCACATTTCTAATGTGCATGTCATCCTGAACGTTGAAAAATTAAATCAAAAAGCCGAAGCGACTGTTCATTTAAGTGGCGCAGAAGTATTCGCATCCTCAGAAAACACCGACATGTATGCGGCGATTGACAGCATGGTTGATAAACTCGACCGGCAAGTAATCAAGCATAAGGAAAAACTGAAAAAACATTAGTAGTTAATTAAGCATGGACATACAAGCCATCGTAAGTCTGGACCGCACTGAATGTGCGGTTCAGTGTAATAGTAAAAAACGAATTCTTGAGATAATCGCAGATATTGCCGCCAAAAATAATGAGAACATCGACTCGGCGACGGTACTCAACAGTCTAATGTCTCGAGAGCGTATGGGAAGCACGGGTATCGGTAACGGTATTGCCTTGCCTCACGGACGTTTAGCGGGTCTCGATAAAGTAATTGCAATTGTCGTAACCTGTACACCGGCTATAGATTTTGACGCCTTAGATGAAAAGCCGGTAGATATATTTTTTGCTTTACTGGTTCCTGAAGAGCAAACCGAAGGGCATTTACAAACCTTGGCAACAGTTGCCGGTAAACTGAGCGACAAAGAGACGATTAAGGCAATACGCCGCGCTACAAAGAGCGATGAGATCCTCTCTGCATTATGTTAATTTCTAATGCCCGTTTGTATTTGGGCAATTGAGCCGTTTCAATCGATAACGCAAACAAGATAAAACCAGTCTATTAGGGAGAAATGAGGTGAAGCTGATTATAATCAGTGGTCGTTCGGGTTCTGGTAAATCTGTGGCGCTACGAGCACTAGAAGATTTAGGCTATTACTGTGTTGACAACATTCCGGTAAATCTACTCCCTACCCTCACTCACACGGTTGTTGATGAATACGATCAAGTCGCGGTGAGTATTGATGTCAGAAATTTACCTAAGAACCCTGATGACCTAGTCGAGATACTTGATTATCTACCCTCATCTTGGTCGATGACGATTGTTTATATCGACGCAAGCGACGATGTACTCGTCAAACGCTTTAGCGAAACCCGTCGTCTTCATCCTCTCGCCAAACTTAACAAATCACTTTTTGAGGCAATAAAAGCCGAATCTGCACTACTTGCGCCTATTGTAGAAAGAGCAGACCTGTATTTAGATACTGATAAGCTAACAATACATCAACTCGCGGAGTTAATTCGAGAGCGCATTCTTGGTAAAAAAAGCTCTCGTCTTGTATTGGTATTTGAATCATTTGGCTTCAAACACGGTATACCAAAAGACGCCGACTATGTTTTTGACGCACGCTTTCTACCAAACCCTCATTGGGAGCCCGACCTTAAGCACCTTACTGGCCTTGATGCACCGGTAGAAGTCTTCTTAGGCTCACAACCAGTGGTAACCAAGTTCATTTGGCAAATTCAAAACCTGATAACCACATGGCTACCTCATTTAGAGCGCAACAACCGAAGCTATGTCACCGTCGCAATAGGGTGTACCGGCGGGCAGCACCGCTCGGTATATATCGCTCAGACTTTATCTAAAACCTTCGGCGAAATTCATCCAGATGTTCAAATTCGCCATAGGGAGTTAAACCAATAATGACGATTCAAAAAACGCTCACTATTGTAAACAAGCTCGGCCTGCATGCTAGAGCAGCTACACAGCTTGTTAAACTTGCAAATCAATTTGACGCCAAGATCATTCTGAAAAAAGGCGACAAGGAAGCCGACGCCAGTAGTGTTCTTGGCTTAATGATGCTGGAAAGTCATCAGGGTGAGCAAGTCGATGTTATTGTTGACGGTGTTGATGCCACAGACGCGCTTGCTGCTATCGAGCAGTTAATAGAAGGCAGGTTTAATGAAGACGAGTAGTCACACGTCTAATTGATTACTTAATATACTTTCAGTCTGGTATTTATCAAATCTTGCGCAAAAGCTATGCAATTGTCATGACAGGATCATTATAATTGCGATACTCTACGGCCACTTAGGCGTTAACGCCTGCACCGTTTATTTTTTCACCCTATAGGAATAACGCCTTATGGCAGAAGCGCTTGTTTCTAAATACGTACAAACACAGCTACGCACACTCAATGCTGCGTTAGTAAACGGGCAATTTGTATCTGTACGTAAGCTTCTGCTCGAATTGCCCCCATCTGATGTTGCCCACATACTTGAGTCGAGCCCCAGCCGGACTCGTGATGAGCTTTGGGAGCTGATTGATAGCGACTTTCACGGTGATATTTTAGAAGAACTATCTGATGATGTTCGAAACGGTATTATCACAAAGATGCTCCCCGCCAATGTGGTTGATGCACTTGAAGAAATGGATACCGATGACTTGGCAGAAACGCTGAGTAGCCTTCCTGAACCCGTGTTGGCAGACATTCTTGATTCAATGGATGCACAAGACCGCGTACGTGCAGAGCAAGCGCTATCTTACGGTGAAGAAACCGCTGGTTTCATCATGAACACCGATACCATTACCTTGCGTCCAGATGTAACCATTGATGTAGTTCTTCGCTACATTCGCTTAAAAGGAGAGTTACCGGAAAATACAGACACCTTCTATGTGGTTAATAGAACGGATAATTTAGTTGGTATTATTCCCGTGGCCCGTTTGCTCACTGCTGACACTGACGACAAAGTATCAGACGTTATGGACGAAGAGTCGGAAGCCATTCCGGTAAACATGCCAGATGATGAAGTGGCAAGCCTGTTTGAGCGTTATAATTGGCTTTCAGCGCCGGTAGTTGATGAAAATCATCGCTTAGTGGGGCGAATTACCATTGATGACGTAGTTGATATCATTCGTGAAGACGCTGAACACTCAATGATGAGTATGGCGGGTCTTGATGATGATGAAGATACCTTTGCGCCTGTTATGCAAAGTACTAAACGCCGTTCCGTTTGGCTGGCAGTTAATTTAGTGACTGCGCTAATGGCTGCAATGGTAAGTGACTTATTTGAAGCCACGCTAAGCCAGCTCGCCGTATTAGCTATATTAAATACTATCGTACCGAGCATGGGCGGCGTGGCTGGTAACCAGACACTAACTCTTGTTATTCGGGGTATGGCGCTCGGTCATGTAAATGCCAGTAACTCGCGTTGGCTTATCAGTAAGGAAATCTCTATCGGCTTTTTAAATGGGGCAATTTGGGCTGTGCTTATTGCCTCTGTTATCGCACTCTGGAAGCAAGATTACATGCTGGGCGTTATTATCGCCTTTGCGATGATGGTAAACATGATTGCGGCAGCGCTTGCCGGCGCAACCTTACCCATGATCATGAAGCGCCTTAAAATAGACCCAGCGCTTGCTGGAAGCGTTATTTTAACTACGATAACCGATGTGGTTGGTATCTTTGCCTTTTTAGGTACGGCAACGCTGTTTTTAATTTAAGCCTAAAAAACAATCATCCTTAATTAGGATCTAGCAATTTTTGATATTATGCGCTTAGGCAATTAACGAATTGGCTGTATACCCATTAATATTCAGTTTGTATCCGACACCCCATACGGTTTGTACTAGCTGTCCGCCATTTTCAATGCTGTTAACCTTATCAAGTTTAGTGCGTAGACGATTAATATGGGTGTTTACCGTATGTTCGTACCCTTCGTGATTATAGCCCCACACCTCGCTAAGTAGTTGGTTGCGAGAAAAAACCTGATTGGGATGACGACAGAAATAATTCAACAAGGTGAATTCTCGTGCTGTTAGTGTCAGCAATTGCCCATTAATCGTCACGCTGTGATAACGCAAGTCGACGCTAAGCGGGCCTATCTCGATACGCTCGTCACTACCACCGGAAGCTCTCGTGTTTTCGTGGTTAGGCATACTTCTACGCATATGAGAGCGAATACGTGCTGAAAACATACGTTCGTCAAACGCACCAGTAAAGTAGTCATCAACACCCGCTTCATAATAATTTGCCTCATCTACCTCTGTGTAGACCTTATCTGCTAGAGACATATCACTTTCAACAGCCACTACCCAGCTTTCGGTATTAGCGTCTACAAGAGTTTTAATACGCTGCAGGCACATAGTATTACTGTGCGATTCAACAATAATAAGTGAATACTGCTGCGCCTTAAGCAACGACTCTGCGGATTGAAAATTAGAGACTGCGTCGTAAAGAAAACTATGCTTACTTAAGCATTGCGATATATTTTGTTGAAACTTATTTCCAGTGTAGATGATAAGGATCATAACTCGCTCCTAATTCGCCAATAAAAAACAAGACCCGACCCTTCGTGTTTTTATTTCACATTAATAACAATTTTTTGATTGATAAATAAGCACCAAAAATTTTTAACAATATCGTCATTTAGCGATACAAAACTGTGTTTTTTTTGTGATAGTTCTGTGATGAATTAAAAATTTTACTGCCCTAAATTCTTATGCGATTTAAGCCATAAACAAGGACAATAAAATGAAATTCACTAAACTTGCTAGCGCTACCCTACTGTCGCTTGCAACAATTTCCGTAAGCCAAGCCGTTATATTAGATGTTGAAATTACTAACTTAACCCAGGCGCAAAGCTTTACGCCGCGCTTAGTCATAGCTCACGATGACACAGTTGACGCTTTTGAGGTCGGACAGCCAGCTTCATCGGCGTTAGCGTGGCTTGCTGAAGCGGGGGTTATTGATGATGAGCAAAACGCTGATTCAAGCGGCGCTAACTTTGAGGCGTTATTGGGCCCTGTCGATACAGACAATGGCTCAAACACATGGCATCGTTTTGGCGGCCTTCTAGCCCCGAAAGCAACATTAAGTTATCCGTTCGACACAATGGACAAGCCTTATCTTTCACTGCTGTCTATGCTGATACCGACTAATGATGCCTTTGTAGGTATGGACAGTATTGAAATCCCTACTGAGCCTGGCACCTATACGTATTATCTTAATGCGTACGATGCTGGCACTGAGTTAAACGATGAGCTAAATAGTGCTCGTACTGACGTCGTTGAAGCTGGTACAGGAAATGCGCTGGGTGGATATGGTGTTCCTGGTGTCGCTGGCGGCGGTGCGCCTACTCGTATCGTCGATTTAGGTACGGGCGGCACAGGTGTGGCGGCACAGGTAGTTAACGGTGAAATAGAAGATGGTGAAGATGGCCCAGTACACATCCACCGCAATGCGCTTGGCGATACTGATAGCGCCGCTGGTGCCAGTGATCTGGACTCTACCGTACACCGTTGGTTAAACCCCGTTGCACGTGTTGTTATAACTGTTCCTGCATCTTAAGGAGCCATTAAAATGACTAATAAAATAGTAAAACTCAGTACGTTATTGATGCTATCGGCTCTTTTAGCGGCGTGCGGCGATGATGGTGATACAGGACCTCAAGGGCCAGCTGGTCCTCAAGGTGAAGCTGGAGTCGACGGTCAAGATGGTGCCGATGGCGCAGACGGCCAAGACGGTTCGAACGGGCAAGACGGTAGCAACGGTAATTCAGCGGTTTACACAGTTCAAATTACCAACTTAACTTACTCTCAGCCCTTTGCACCTGCCGCCGTCATTTTACACGAGTCAGGCTTCCATTCATTTAGTGAGGGCGAGCCAGCCAGCATGGGCATTGAAATTATGGCTGAGGGCGGTGACCCGTCTATGGTCATTACTGAAGCCATGGACTCCACGGACTTTTTGGATGCGCAAAACTCTGGAGGCATATTGGGCCCTCGCTCAATGGGCACAGAACTAACCCTTGTGGTTCCGGAACTCGATGCTGACGACTTACGCCTTACGGTAACCACCATGCTGGTCAACACTAACGACGCGTTCACCGGCTTAAACGCTGCTAATGTAAGTAACATGGCGGTTGGTGATACAAAAACGTTCATGACAGTGACCTGGGACGCTGGTACCGAAGCAAACACAGAAACCGCTACCACTATGCCTGGCCCTGCTGCTAGTGCAGCTGGTGGTGGCGGAGAGGCAGCGGGTTATGATGTAGTTAGGGACGACCTTGCCGATGCAGTAAGGCTCCATCAAGGTGTGGTAACCAGTGCAAACGCAAATGACCCAAGCCGTGAAGGTTTGTCAACGTCCGTACTAACCGAAGCCCATCGCTTTGATTTTCCGACAAGTCGTGTTGTGATAACGCGAACCCGTTAACTGGTAAACGGCAATGCCACGTTAAAGCGCCCTATTACGCAGGTAATGGGGTGTTTTTACTTTTGTGCGAAAGGGAGAACCGGAGATGAAACTTAAGGGAATAAGAAAGATAAGCGCTGGCTTTGCTGAGTAGATAAACTTCACAAAACCAGGCTAATACATTATTTGACAAGCTATTTAATGAGCTAATTAATAAGCTATTTAATAACCTTGAGAGTAGGTTTACCCTTTTTAGGTGGAACAGGCGCGTCTTTGACGTCGCTTGCATCAGCGTCTTCAAGCGACGTTGGGCCGCTAGGCTGAGATGCATTTTCAGATGTGTCCGCACTGTCTTGCTGTGCTCGTGCCACATCTTCCTCTGTTGCAAACACGGTACCCGCACCGTTTTCCCTTGCATAAATCGCTATAATTGCTTCACATGGCATGCTTAGTCTTCTTGGTTGCCCAGAAAAACGCGCTTGAAACGATAAGCCATCTAAATCAAGGGAGAAATTAACACACGCACTTGGTGATACATTCAAGACGATTTGACCATCTTTAACGAACTCTTGCGGTACTTCTACCAGTTCGTTGGTTGCATCGACCACAATATACGGCGTTAAGTCATTATCAACAATCCACTCATAGAACGCCCTAAGCAAATAGGGCTGGTTTGACGTCATAGATGTCATAACGGGTTGTGAATCTCGCGCTCTTGGTCAGTCAAAGACGCTTTAAACGAACTGCGAGAGAAAATGCGATTCATATAAGCATTAATTTCTTTGCTGCCTGCACCGTTAAGCTCGATACCAAGTGCTGGTAAACGCCATAGTAGCGGAGCAAGGTAGCAGTCGACCAAACTAAACTCTTCGCTCATGAAGTAAGGCATTTCACCAAACACAGGTGCTAGTGATAACAATGCTTCACGCAGTTCATTTCGTGCTGCCTCTACATCACCCTCACCACGGAAAATGCGCGCAGCCAGTGAGTACCAATCTTGCTCAATGCGGTGCATCATCAGACGGCTTTGACCACGTGATACAGGATAAACAGGCATTAATGGTGGATGTGGAAAACGCTCATCAAGGTATTCCATGATGATGTGAGACTTATAAAGTACAAGTTCACGGTCAACTAGGGTTGGAACAGTACCGTAAGGGTTTAGCTCCAACAGATCTTCAGACAGGTTGCTAGGATCTGTGAAGCTGATTTCAACACCCACACCTTTTTCTGCCAACACAATACGTGCCTGGTGGCTGTAAATATCAATTGTGTCAGAGAACAACGTCATAATAGAACGTTTATTCGCGGCTACGGCCATTCAATTTCCTCCGTCGAGAAACAAGTTTATGCTTACAAACGGTAAGCTTATTACGTTAATTCGTGCTACCTGAAAGCGCTTGTCTTAGACGCTTTCAGGTAGCACGAATAAATACCAAAAAAGGGGGCGAGACGCCCCCTTTTCATATTATACATAAATCTGTGCGATTAGTGCACTTCTCGCCAGTATTCTTTCTTCAGTAAGTAAACAAATACAAACAATACTGCGATAAAGATAAGTACCCACTTACCAATTTTGTGAGATTCAAGTTTTGAAGGCTCACCCGTGTACTCAAGGAAGTTCACGATATCGGCAACGGCTTGGTCGTATTCGTCAGGAGACATGGCGCCAGTGCCATCTGACTTGATGCCTACAAAACGCTTAACCATTTCACCATCAACCATTTGCTCTTCGTAAGTACGAGTAGGCGTACCTTGAAGTGGTTGAAGTACGTGTGGCATGCCCACTTCTGGGAATACAGTGTTGTTCACACCAAACGGGCGGCTCTCATCTACATAAAAAGAGCGCAGATAGGTGTAAATCCAATCTTCACCACGAACGCGAGCAACTAGCGTAAGATCTGGTGGCGCAGCACCAAACCAACCTGCAGCTGCCTCTTCAGGCATGGCACGAGTGATATAGTCAGCCACCTTTTCACCCGTAAACTGGAGATACTCTTGACCAAGTTCATCAGGAATACCCAAGTCTTGGAATGAACGCTGATAGCGCTGATACTTCATAGAGTGACAGCCCAAGCAGTAGTTCATAAACAATTGAGCACCGCGCTGTAAAGATGCCTTATCGGTTAAATCGATAGGCGCCTTGTCTAAGTGCACGTTACCACCTGCCGCAAGCGCTACGCCAGGTAGGAAGAAGGCTAAAAAGCACATCATTTTTTTCATTTAGGAATCCTCTCTGGCACAGGTTTAGTGTTTTCGTTTTTGCTGTACAAGAACAGTGCAATGAAGAAACCGAAGTACATGATGGTCGCAACCTGCGACGCTACAATTTTCCAGTTTTCTTGTGGCGTACCACCTAGATAACCCAGGAAGATAAACACAATTGCAAACACGATTAGGTTCACTTTGTGCAAGCCACAGCGATAGCGCCATGATTTAACGCGACCACGGTCAACCCAAGGTAGAGCAAATAGCGCAGCAATCGCACCAAACATTGCTAGTACACCGAACAACTTGTCAGGTACCGCTTTCAAAATCGCATAGAACGGCGTGAAGTACCACACTGGGAAGATGTGCTCAGGTGTCTTCAGCGGGTTAGCAATTTCAAAGTTAGGATGTTCCAAGAACTTACCGCCCATTTCTGGCGCGAAGAACAGTACATAAGTAAATAGTGCTAGGAACACACAGAACGCCACAAGGTCTTTAAGCACGATGTGTGGGAAGAACGGTAACACGTCATCAGCGATGTCGTATTTGCTTGTGTAGTACTCGTGGATTTCATATTTAGTCTTTTCAGACTCAGGTAGTGAACCTTTCTTGTGTTTAATCGCAACACCGTCGGGGTTGTTAGAACCCACTTCGTGAAGTGCGATAATGTGAAGGAACACAAGGATAACAATAACCAAAGGCAGTGCAATTACGTGAAGTGCAAAGAAACGGTTAAGTGTAGCGCCAGAGATAACATAGTCACCCTGTAACCAAACAACAAGGTCAGGGCCTACAACAGGGATTGCGCCGAATAGCGAAACGATTACCTGAGCACCCCAATAAGACATTTGTCCCCATGGTAGTACATAGCCCATGAATGCTTCCGCCATAAGCGCTAGGTAGATAAACATACCGAACACCCATAGAAGTTCACGAGGCTTCTGATAAGAACCGTAAATCATGCCACGGAACATATGCATGTATACAACGATAAAGAACGCCGATGCGCCAGTACTGTGCATATAGCGGATAATCCAACCGTAGTCGATTTCACGCATGATGTATTCAACAGAAGCGAAAGCGCCTTCTGAAGAAGGAACGAAATTCATGGTTAACCAAATACCAGTAACAATTTGGTTTACCAAAACGATAGTAGCTAGGAATCCGAACACATACCAAAAGTTCATGTTCTTTGGCGCTGGGTATTGAATAGCGTGCATGTTTGCAACGCGCATCAATGGGATGCGGTCTTCAATCCAACCTAGAAAAGCGTTCATAATAATTAAGCCTCCGCTTCTGAACCAATGATGATATTTGTATCATCAACGAACTGATAAGGCGGCACTACTAGGTTTAAAGGTGCCGGTACGTTTTGGAATACACGTCCCGCCATATCAAACTTAGAACCGTGGCATGGGCAGAAGAAACCATCAGGTACACCTTCAACGTATTCTTCAAACGCGCCATCTTTGAGGTGCTGTGGAGAGCAACCTAAGTGCGTACAAATACCAACAAGAATCAGGTATTCTTCTTTCATTGAACGGAAACGATTTTGAGCAAAAGTTGGCTGCTGCTCAGCTTCAGAGTTAGGATCTTTCAGCTTATCTTCGTGTGCGCCTAATTCTTCAAGAATTTCTGGCGTGCGACGAACAATCCATACTGGCTTGCTTCGCCACATTACACGTACTAACTGTCCAGGTTCAATCCCGCTGATATCTACTTCAACGTCAGCACCAGCGGCTTTCGCTTTGGCGCTTGGATTCCAGGACGCAATAAAAGGCACAGCAGCACCAACGACACCTACACCACCAACTACCGACGTGGCAACGGTCAAGAACCGACGACGAGTGTTGTTTTCTGGCTGGTTTTCATTGTGTGCAGACTCTGTTGCATCTACAGATACATTGCTCATCCACATTTCTCCAGGTTTGGATAATTATGATGTGTAACCCAAGCTTATACTGGTTTTGTCACGCTTGAGTCATGCATCATATGGCTTGTCATGATAGCGACGCTACAGCAAAATTTTGCTAGTTCACGAAGTCACGAAAGTTTTCAAAATTTTCGACCGCAAATGATAAAAGAAAAGCCCTTATAAACACAAGGTTTTACTGCTATTTAAGCGATAATTTAATTCAAAAGGTATGATAAGGTTTAGCGAGGTAAACCTCTAAAATCAAGGTTTTGAGGTATATTTGATGGGATAAGGCGTAGAAATTAAACCTTTGTTATAAAATCACTTGTGAAAGCAAAAATAAAAAACCCGGCATAAGCCGGGTTTTTGCAATACAAAAAGCGTAAAAATTAACGCTTTGAGAATTGAGGACGCTTACGCGCTTTGTGAAGACCAACTTTCTTACGTTCAACGCGACGTGCGTCACGAGTAACGAAGCCAGCTTTACGAAGGGCTGGACGTAGCGCTTCATCATACTCCATAAGAGCACGAGTAAGACCGTGACGGATTGCGCCCGCTTGACCGTTAGAACCACCACCTTTTACAGTGACGTAAACGTCAAACTTTTCAGTCATTTCAACAAGTTCAAGTGGCTGACGAACAACCATGCACTCTGTTTCACGACCAAAGTACTCGTCAAGAGCGCGTTGGTTTACTTTAATGCTACCTGTGCCTGGACGTAGGAACACACGAGCAGTAGAACTTTTGCGGCGGCCTGTGCCGTAGTATTGAGTATCTGCCATGTTAATAGCTCCTTAAATGTCCAAAACTTGTGGTTGCTGTGCTGCGTGAGAGTGTTCTGCACCAGCGTAAACTTTCATTTTACGGAACATTGCGCGACCTAGAGGGCCTTTTGGCAACATGCCTTTAACTGCTTTTTCAAGAACCATTTCTGGCTTGTGAGCAATTAGTTTTTCAAAGTTTGTCTCTTTAAGACCACCTGGGTAACCAGAGTGCGCATAGTACATTTTGTCTTGCGCTTTACGGCCTGTTACCGCAACCTTTTCAGCATTGATTACGATGATGTAATCACCAGTGTCCACGTGAGGTGTGTACTCTGGCTTGTGCTTGCCACGAAGGCGTAGTGCGATTTCAGAAGCCAAACGGCCTAGAGTTTTGTCTGTGGCGTCTACCACATACCAGTCACGTTGTACCGTTTCTGGCTTAGCAACAAAAGTTTTCATTTTCAAATTCACCCGAATAATATCGTCGTTACTGATTTCTGAACACCAGAAATCACCTTAAAATCAACACAAAGACCCCTTCGAGCCGGCTGATTCTTCCACCTTCCCAAAGGTGGGCGTAACTGGGCAGGGCGCGAATTATACAGGAATTGACATAAATGCGAACCCCTAATGCAAAATAAATGAATAATATTTAGCCATAAAACAAATGACAATGCGCTTAATATGCGATATTTTTTATTTGTTATATTTTTGATCACAAAATTAAAACAAATGAAATTCTCATCAGCGGCATGTCTTAGTGCATTTGCGTTATTTTTTCTTTGCTACGATGTAGTGGCCAAAGAAGAAAATCACCAGAGTATTGTTTTCACACGCGCGTTTGCAGACAACGATTACGGCAACTATCACGTCGCAGTTTTGCAAGCCGCACTTAATGCAACCCCAGATCTGGGAACCACAACCTTAGTTCCACATCCCCAACCCATGAGTCAAAGCCGTCAGCTGGTGTCACTTATCAATGGCGAAGCTGACGTCATGTGGAGCGCAACCAGTCAAGTTCGAGAAAAACAACTTATCCCTATCAGACTTCCATTACTCAAGGGTTTTGCTGGCTTCCGCGTGTTCGTCATAAACCCAGATAAACAAGATAGTTTTAACTATTCCATTGATAGTTCAACACTGAAAACTCGGACCCTAGTACAGGGTTCGGATTGGCCTGATTTAACTGTACTGAGCTCGAATGGTTACAACGTTGAAGGTGAGGATTGGAGCTTGTGGTTTAATTCTATGTATTCACTCGTGGAGAAAAATCTTGTTGACGCCTTTCCCCGCAACATCATTGAAGTACATCGCGAGCTGTCCCGCCATTCTGATAAGCATGTTTCCTTAGAGCAATATCACCTACTCAATTATCCCAACTATGAATATTTTTTTGTAAGCCCAAATAACCAGGCGCTTGCCAACAGGTTGAAGATAGGTCTTATTCGAATATTGGAAAACGGTGAACTTAATAACATTTTTAATTACTTTGACTACCACGAAGAGGCAGGAAAGCTCGTCGATAGTGGCACACGTAGAATTCACTATCTTGATAATCCCAACATTCCTTATCGAATAAACTACGCCCGCTGGGACAAACACCCACAGCTAGCGATTGAGGCACTAAGAAAAGAACTTATTGAATTGCGATAATAAACACCAAGGTCGTTTTTAAGATTTTATTTGATGACTTTACAACGCTGCGACTGTTTTTCGATGTCCATTGCTCATACGGGCACCACATGGTTAGTCTTTGGCGTTCGCAAAACGCGAAGCAAGAAAGGTAGCTAGTAAGTAAGCCTTCGCAATCTTCATGAAAACAGTAACTTGACTGCCCTCACAGTATAGTTCTTAAGGTTTTCTTAAGCTTTCTGGTATACACTTTTACTGATTACATATCGTCGAGTATCTGAATGCGAATATTATTGGTTGAGGATGATAGGCCTTTGTCTGATGCGCTAGCCTTGTCTCTTAAAAATGCAAACTATGCTGTTGACTGCGTTTATACAGGTGCAGACGCAATGACAACCCTTAGTATCGGACAAACCGACATCGTTGTTCTTGATTTAGGCTTACCCGATACAGATGGTTTGAATGTACTTCAATCGATACGCAAAAAGAATGCGACACTCCCGGTATTAATTCTAACTGCACGAGATAAAGTATCCGACAAAATCTCTGGGTTAGACGCAGGTGCTGATGATTATTTACCAAAACCATTTGAAATTGATGAATTACTCGCCAGATTACGCGTACTTGAACGCCGCCTAGGTACGGCTTCCCAAACAATCATTACGATTAAAAATGTGAGTCTTGATACCGCACACCACACGCTGACAATCGACAATGAGACCATACACTTACCAAGACGTGAGCTTATGGTACTTAAAGCGCTCATAGAAAATGCCGGGCGCGTATTGAGCAAAAATCAGCTTGAAAACAAACTTTATGAATGGGGCGAAGAAGTAGCAAGTAACACGATAGAGGTTCATGTGAGTCATTTGCGAAAAAAAATGCCTGATAATTTTATCAAAACCATTCGCGGCGTGGGCTACTGTATTTCTAAATCGGGGGAATGAGTTGTCGTCTATTCGCCGTTTTCTAATTCTTACATTGATCAGTGCCCTCGTGCTGGTGATTTTTAGCGCAGCCCTTCATGGTTATCGCGCGACTCTAGATATCTCTAGTGCACTTTTAGACGACGAATTGATTGAGCTCTCCCGCGCCATTGCTTATTTTGATAGTAATAGTGAGGAAGAGGAACATGCACTGTTGTTTCAGATCTGGAAGAGAGGCGAACTAATAAGCACCTCTTCGGCTGAACTCACTACCCCCATAGCCGCCTTCACACCCGGTTTTTCTGAAGTCAACGCGTTGGGTACTCGTTGGCGTGTGTTTGCTAAGTACCAGGAACAACCTGCCACTTGGTATATGGTCGCTCAGCCGGTAAGCAACCGATTTATGCTTACCGACTCGCTCACCGTAGCGGCCATCACTCCTTTTATATTGAGTGTACCTTTGCTCGCTCTTATTTTGTTTTTTGGCATAACATGGGGCTTGTCACCTTTAAAACATTTATCTAGATTGCTAGCAAAGCGAAAAGGCAACGATTTTTCTCTCATTGCACTGCAAAGAGAACCAAGTGAACTTACACCTGTGGTTTCTACATTGAATACTATGTTCAATCGCCTTAACGCTGCATTTGAGCGTGAACAACAGTTCGCTTCTAATGCGGCGCACGAACTTAGAACGCCTTTAAGTGTTATGAAAATCAATATTCACAACATCGCAAATGAATTGGGCGAAAAGGGTGAAGTACTTAAAACACTTAAGGCTGATACTGACAGAATGATCCATGCAGTAAACCAATTTCTCTTGTTAACTAGAACAAGCCCAGAGACCTTTGTTGAGCAACGAGAGCCTATTAATGTGCACCATGTTGCTCAAGAGGTCATTAGTGACCTTTATGGAAAAATAGAAAATAAAGCACAGGAAATTGCGCTGGAAGGGGATGAGGTTTGGCTTCAAAGCTCGCAGTTTATGCTGTATACGCTGCTTCAGAATTTGGTAAGTAATGCGAGTAACTATTCGCCTAAAAAGGCGCAAATTTTAATTAAAGTAGAATGTCATCACAGTGGTGTCTCATTAAGTGTATGCGATTCGGGCCCGGGCATTCCTGCTGATCAACGACCTGAGGTTATAAAACGGTTTCAAAGGGGGTCTACGAGTAAACCCACTTCGGGGAGTGGACTAGGTCTCGCAATTGTTGCGCAAGTTGTTGCTTTACATAATGCAGAACTCACACTGCACGAAAGTTCGCTGGGCGGTTTAGAAGTAAGGGTAAATTTTTCAAATGACTACGTACTTTAAGTCATCCCTTGCCTTTGTCTTTGGCTTTTTTGCCTGCCACATACCAAGTGCCTGGGCGCTACCTGAGGTTGTAGTTGAAATTAAATCACATTTATTTTACCCCCAAGAAGTCACTGTTCCAGCTGGGCAAAAGGTAAAACTTACTTTTATCAACTTTGATAATACACCAGAGGAAATCGATAGCTTCTCCTTAAACAGAGAGAAGGTGATATTTGCAAATAGCAGAGGCACCATATTTATCGGACCGCTCACACCAGGAGAATACCCATTCTTCGGAGAATTTCATCCAAACACCGCGGTCGGTAAGGTAGTAGTGAAAAGCGCAGAGGACAATCAATATGCTCATTAATACTGTTGTGCTTTTTCTGCGTGATACGCTACCTATTTTCTTACTTATCAGCGTGCTGCTAGCCCTACCTCGCGTTTCCTCGGTCAATATCTTATGGCGTTTGTTTGCGCTTATATTTATCGCATTATTGACCTATCCAAAGCTGGGCTTGGTGTCAGAATTTTATGAAGGCGCAGGATTTGAACTTCTTAAGACGTTATTATTTTTTGTTGCTTGGATTGGCATGTGCTTTCTCGCGTCATATGGCACATCGAATTCATCATTGCTTAGCATTGGAGTCTCGCTGCTAGTATTGGGTATTGGACTACCAAATTCGCTGCACTTTTTAGTTTACTTCATCTCTGAACTGACGAGAAACAGCGATAGCACCTTGCTATTACTGGGCACCACTATTGGGCTTGGTATAAGCATCAGCATTGCCATCTTGCTTAATATTTTTCTCACTCATTTTGTTAATTTAAAAGTAACGCAGTGCTTTATTTCTGTTTTTGTTGCAGCGCAGGCAGCCAATATCGCTTTATTATTGGAACAAACCGATACGTTCCCCTCGCCAAACCAACTTTGGGATAGCAGCGACATTGTGAGCGATAACAGCGAGTACGGGCACTTACTTAACGCGCTTGTTGGCTATGAAGCCACGCCCTCTATAAATTATATCCTTGTCTTTTTAATTGCTTTGATTGTCCCTAATCTCATCACTTTTTTGTGTACAAGACAAAGGTCTACCCCTCTCAAGGAGGCCGCATGTTAAAACGTGCTATTTTCTCCTTAATCACGTTTTTGTTACTGTTTGCCGGTCAGGTACGCGCAGATAACTTTACCGTCGATAAGGTATATCATCCTTACGTTCTGCCGTTTGAGCGAGAATTCGAATGGCGCCTGACATCCAGACAAAACGACGATGGAAATGTGCTAATGCAACGATTTTCATTCGGCCACGCACTTTCTGAATTTTTAATTTTAGAGGCCTATGTAGTAGGGGCGCGTGATGAGAATGAAGATTTTGGCGTAGAGGGTTACGAATTAGAATTACGTTGGATGATGACCGAACAGGGACAGTATTGGGCTGACTGGGGCACATTGTTTGAGCTTGAAAAACAACATAATACTGATGACTGGGAAGTAAAGGCAGGCTTGCTTACTGAAAAAGAGTTTGGCCAATTTAGCCTTACTACCAACATTAGCGTCGTTTATGAATGGGGCGAAACGGTTGCTAACGAATGGGAAAGCGAATTTAAAGCCAAGTTTAGATACCGCTGGCTTCCTGAAATACAGCCCGGCGTTGAAGTTTATGTTGCTGAGGATTTTATTGGCGTAGGCCCAGCCTTTATGGGTATAAAGCGTTATGACAGACAGAAGCAGTTAAAATGGGAACTGGGCTTTATAGCTGGACTAAACGGTGACAGTAAAGATCACACACTTCGCATGTCGTTGGAATACGAATTCTAATGTAAGTTTGTACTTTAGCGCCCAACTTAAGCTTCCCTTAAGGTTCGACTTATAAAGTGCACGTCATTCGATGATTTACCAAATATTCTTATGCGCCAGTTTGACGTCAGTGTTGTTTTACCTGCTAAAAATGAAGCCAAAAACCTTTCTGCTTTGTTGCTAGAAATTTCAGAGGTGGTCCCCAATGCAACAACAGAAATTATTGTTGTAGATGATGGTAGCAGCGACGAATCTCTATCCTTACTGCGTAACCTTTCAAGCACCTTGCCGGTAAGTTGTCGGGTCATCGTCCACCCTATGAGCTGCGGTCAAAGCACGTCCGTTTTTCACGGTGTTTTGCAGGCAAAAGGAAAGTGGATCATCACCCTTGATGCTGATGGGCAAAACGATCCTGCTGATATACCGCGACTTATTCGCGCAGCTAAAGAAACTAACGCAGCGCACTTCTGCGTTATCGGACATCGTAAAAAGCGAAAAGATACCCCGTGGAAGCGATTTCAGTCTAAAGTTGCCAATCGTGTTCGCCAGTGGATCCTACAAGACGACACACCAGACACGGGCTGTGGCTTGAAGCTACTCCCAAGAAGCACCTTTTTACTGTTACCCTACTTCGACCATATGCACCGATATATTCCCGCTTTAACTAAAAGGCTTGGGGGAAAGGTGGTATGTGTATCGGTCAATCATCGCGCGCGTTTAGAAGGTAAATCAAATTACACAGCATGGAATCGTGGCTGGGCAGGGATCATCGATACGCTTGGCGTCAGATGGCTAATGTACAGAAACAAGCTTAATCACATTGCCAGCGGAATGGGTCATGAAGACTAATGTTCGCCGCCTCAAAAGCGTCATGCGGTTTTTAATTGGTGCAGCTAGTATCGCGCTTATCTGCTATTTGTCGCTTGAGGTCACAGGTGAAGTATGGAAACACGGTGATGATACAGATTGGTTGAATGCCTATATTTCAAATTTAAATTGGCAGTCGCTGAGTGTGATTTTAAGTGGCTGTGTTGTGCTTTTAACTATGGGTTTTCCCCGTCAGGCAGTCAGCTTTTTTTGCGGAGTGAGCTTTGGCGCATGGCAGGGAGGATTAATTGCTTTGTTGCTAACGGTATTGTCTGCATGTATCGCCTACGCATTAGCAAATGGCCCTTTGCGCTCACTCGCTGTCCGTCTTTTAGGTTCAAAGTTAAAACCAGTTGAAAACAAACTGGCCAAGCGAAGTTTTCGCAATGTGTTAATTGTTCGTTTATTCCCTGTAGGCTCTAACTTAATCACAAACGCTGTCGCAGGTGTGCTAAGCGTTCCGTTCGTCCCGTTTATTCTTGCAAGTGCAATCGGTTTTGCGCCTCAAACTTTTTTGTTTACTTTACTTGGAAGCGGTTCTCGCTTTGTCAGTTCCCTTGAACAGCCTTTACAAATAGGTGGCTTGATCATAAGCCTTCTTCTACTTCTATCCTTATCAGGCATTTCTCGTAGGAGTGAGCCGTCGTGAGGCTTGTGCTTAACTTAAATAGCCATGCATCAACTCTGTTCTTTTTCGCCTGTGCTCTGATATTGATAGGTTTAGGCTTCAGAGATGCTTGGCCACCCGATGAGCCTCGATTTGCCTTAGTCGCAAAAGAGATGGTGAACAGCGGACAGTGGCTTGTGCCCATGCGCGGTGGCGAAATTTATCCGGACAAGCCTCCTGTGTTTATGTGGTGTATTGCCTTCTTTTACCTTATAACGGGTAGCCTGAAGGTGGCTATGCTCCTGCCTAACGCAATCGCAAGCCTTGTCACTTTGGGGCTAACCTACAACCTATCGCTACGACTTGCCAGCGAAAAAGCGGCAATGTTGAGTATGCTCGTACTTCTACTTAGCCCCCAGTTTCTTATTCAAGCCAAATTTGCTCAAATCGATGCCCTTGTCGCCTGTTTTATTTGGATTGGCGTCTACGGGTTCATTCAGCACTTTTACGTGCGTGTTAGTTGGCGATGGTACTTTACAGCATGGTTCTTTATGGGGCTTGGCATCATAACGAAAGGCGTTGGCTTTTTACCTATTCTTTTGTTTATTCCCATTGCGTTTTTCGCATTTATTAGCGGCTTACATCGCGGCCAGTGGTCACTACGTATGTTGTTTGGTCCCTTAATTATGCTATCGGTTGTGGCGATGTGGCTTGCACCTCTGCTTTATCTTGGCTTGATAAAACAAGAGCCTCAAATTCAACAATATTTGTCGAACATTTTATTTAAACAAACAGCTGAGCGTTATGCCAATGCGTGGCATCACATAGAGCCTTGGTATTACTATATTGTTGAAGTTATTCCCGTATTTTGGATCACGCCAGTTGCCATACTGCTATCAAAAGCTAAATGGTTAAGAAATGTGCTTACTCAAAATCCCGCTTACTCATCATTGTTGATATGGGTAATATTAGTCGTCATTTTCTTCAGTATCAGCCCAGGTAAACGTGGTGTTTATGTTCTACCGGCACTGCCAGCGTTGAGCATGATTGCAGGTCTAGTACTTGCAAATTCAACTGTATCAAGAGGGTTAGCGCTGTTTTCGCGTGCAGTAACTTCGTTAATCTCTGGCGCTTTATTGATTGCTGGCTTAGCACTGCTGTTTCAAGAGCCCATCGCCAGCAAGTTGATTACGCGCTTTGACAGCGACAGCGAAACCCTTGTTCGTTTAAGTATGTTATTACTCGTACTCGGTTTCGCTGGGCTTTGTACTCATATTGTCTATTATCTTTACAATAAAAATCGCAATGCAGTGGAGGGGAAATCACTTGCCTACCAATTACTTTCATGGCTTTTCATTTTAACTGTAATCCCTTCCACATTCGGAGCATGGCTGCTCAATGACTACCGTACTCCCCGTATAGTCCTTCAAAATGCAGAAAGCCAAATAGATAATATGTTGACGAAGGATTCAACTGCCTTCGAGGTAGGGATAGTCAGCTTTAAAGAACAGTATTTGCTTTTTTCACCCTTTGAAATGTCTCATTTTGGTTACCATACCCTTAAAGAGCTAGAAAACGGTACAGCGTGGGCTTGGCTAACTGATACTTCCGGGCCTTCGCGCGGGCTAACAAAAGCTTCAGGCCAGCGGATTAGCTCCCCAATACGTCAACGCTTTTTGTTAGTTCCAAGTGACTACAAGTTTCAATGTGTAGACTTATCACAAGCAACTTCACTGGGCATAGCCCACCGTGACGAATGGTTATTGCTTCCTGCCAGTGCTGCAAACGCTACCTGTGATTTACCGACTAACGGCCCAGTTTTTAACAGCTATAAAGGCTCAAGCAATTAAATGGCTTGGGCGTTCTTAACATTAACCTTTATAAAAATTTTTCACACTTAAGGTTCTCTTAAGGTCTCGCGTTAATACTCATAACATCGCAAAACCAATGAGCATGTTTATGAGTTACGTTTTAGCTTCTGTTCCAACCCAGGTTGCTGGTAAGCAATCTGCGATTGTTTCAAAGGAAAAGCCCGCTATAACCTTTATCGCGGCAAAACATGGACATAATGCCCGTCGCCGCATTGAAGCGTTTATAGCAAGTGGTTTTAAAGCTCGCTATAACGCACGAGTGACTTCTTTTATGCCTATGCTGTTTGCTCTTGAAGCTAATGGAGTTAAAGCCGCCGCAGGCGCAAGATTTGCCGCATATGATGGTGAGTATAATTCTCTTTTTATAGAGCAATACCTCAACACTTCGGTAGAAACTGCCCTCACCTTACAAGGGATAACCGTAAACAGAGCGCATATTGCTGAAGTTGGTAACCTTTTTAGCAGTGCATCGCGCTATACCCTCCCCTTATTATTTGCCCTGTTCTTCGTTTTAAAACGATGTGGTAGCAAATACCTGGTTTTCAGTGCGACTTCACAACTCACCGCTTTACTCTTGGGCGCGGGTATTCAGCTCCTCCCCCTTGTTAGAGCTGATGTATCAAAACTTAAAGGAAATAGTGATGACTGGGGTACCTACTATGATACCGCTCCTCAGGTTACTGCCCTGTCGCTAAATCACGTAACCCAACACATCATTGGATGCCCTGAACTTAATGCTCATTACCAAAGAGCAATTGAGCTTATTTCCGCAAATGTGGATGCGTTAACGCAAAGTATGTGCACCAAAAAGGAAACGGCGTATGTTGCTTAATCAGTATATAAATGGGCACGATGATGATATTGCGCTGAAGTGCAATGACAGTTCAATGACTTACCGCGCCCTTTTCAGCGCCGTCGAGAACCTCGCAAGCTGGATAACAAACCACAATGCCGAGAGGATAGGCATTGCCTTTGACAATAGTTTTGCATGGGTGATTGCTGATTTAGCCTGCCAACAGGTTGATGTCTGCTGTGTTCCCGTTCCACTATTTTTTAGCGCTTCCCAACAAGAACATGTATTGGATGAGAGCCAGTGTCACTTTTTGTTGACCAATAGCGGTGGCGAACTAAGTGAATGGAGTGAGTCTCCGACAGTTATTGATAGCGAAAACGACATTGTCGCTCATCCGCTCAAACATGACGCTCGGGTATATATGCCTTTAGGTACTAACAAAATAACCTTTACTTCAGGCTCTACGGGTTCACCGAAAGGCGTATGCCTGTCAACTGAATCACAATGGAAAGTTGCCTATTCTATTGAGCGTGCAGTTCAACCGGAAATAGTTAACCACCTATGTTTGCTGCCATTGTCTACCCTACTTGAGAATATTGCCGGCGTTTACGCTCCTCTATACCACGGCGGCACGGTTTATTTAGCCACAGCATCTGAGCGCGGATTTCAAGGGAGCAAACTCGTCAACCCAAATGCACTGCTGTCACTGATAGACCGCGTTCAACCAACGTCTGTCATCTTGGTTCCCGACTTACTCATGGTGCTAGTACAGGCATGTAATCAGGGCTGGGCACCGCCTTCATCACTAATGTTCATTGCTGTTGGTGGTGCGCATGTATCGCCCGCTTTGCTGGCGCAAGCTCAAGCGAAGGGACTACCAGTATTTGAAGGTTATGGCTTATCTGAAGCGGTATCAGTATCAACATTGAACACGCCCAATTGCAATACGATGGGCAGTGCCGGAAAAACGCTAGGTCATAATCAACTGCACATCGAAGAGGGTGAAATTGTAGTTACAGGTAACCACTTTCTGGGCTATCTGAATCAACCTTCCTCATTTTATCCGACCCAGGTCAGAACCGGCGATTTAGGCTTTTTTTCTGACAACACACTCACGCTTAGTGGGCGTATAAAGAACATAATGGTGAACAGCTTTGGTAGAAATGTATCGCCGGAGTGGATTGAATCATTGTTACTGGGAACAGGACTGTTTAGACAGGCTTTGGTGTATTGTGAAGCTAGACCCTACTGTGTTGCGCTCCTCGTACCCGCTTCCAATACTATTTCCAATACACAAATTCAAAGCGCCGTTGCACTTATCAATAAGCAGTTACCTGACTATGCGCAAGTTGTTAATTTCACCTCCATCGGTCTTTGCACGCCAGAAAACCAACTGCTTACCCCAACGGGAAAGCTGAAACGTGACGCAATAATCGCTAGCTACGCGACTGATTTAGACTTGCTCTACCAGAGCCTAGACCAACACCTGTACAGCGCTCAAAGCACAATACCATCTTCTTCTCAATTTGTTATCAAGGAATAATCTATGGATTTCTATCAGCAACTTCAAAGCAACACCGAGCATGCCAGACAGACATTCTTACAGGCGCCGATTATACAACGCTGCTTTAACGGTGATTTTAACCTAAACGACTATATTGCCTTTCTTCAACAGGCCTATCATCACGTTAAGTTTACTGTTCCCCTGCTTATGGCTACAGGTGCCAAACTCAACGAAGATAAGGAATGGCTAAGAGAAGCAATTGGTGAATACATTGAAGAAGAAATGGGTCACCAGGAGTGGATCCTTAACGACCTTGGAGCCTGTGGCGTTGATAAAGAAAAGGCGAGGAATAGTCAGCCTGCACCCGCTACCGAATTAATGGTTGCCTATGCTTTTGATGCAATCGCACGCAAAAGTCCACTGTATTTCTTCGGCATGGTATTCGTTTTAGAGGGCACAAGTATCGCGCTTGCCGACGCCGCTGCAAAACAAATCAAAGACAAGTTATCACTGCCTAAATCAGCGTTTAAATACCTTACCTCTCACGGTGCGCTAGACCAAGAGCACATTGTTTTCTTTGAAGGGCTTATGAACAAAATTACCGACCCCAAAGAGCAACAAATGATCATTCACAGCGCGAACATGTTTTATCGCTTATACGGAGATATCTTTCGCGAATTAACACCCGAACACGGCTTGGAACAGGTTGCTTAAATTCAAGGGTGTACCTCTGGTACTTATCTCCTGAGGTAAACGGCTAACACGTTAAGGTAAATACAATGAATATTGAGTGGCGTAATCAAGTGGTGCTTCTTACAGGTGCTACTGGCGGTATTGGTAAAGCAATAGCCAAGGCGCTTGATGAAAAAGGCGCGCACATTATCCTAACTGGCAGAAGTAAGGCGAAGCTCGAACAGCTGCAACAAAATTTAACCCTTCATCATACCGCCGTTGTGGCTGACATTACGTCAGATGAAGGCAGAGATAGAGTAGTAAGTGCCTGCCAACGACTTCCTTTAAGTATTCTGGTTAACAATGCCGGCATTACCTATGTTGGCGAGTTTGAGGGCACCCCTATCGAGTCGATTGTGTCGACAAATATGCTGGCACCCATGCTACTAACCCAACGCCTGCTGCCGTTACTAGAACGTAGACCGTCTGCGCACATTGTGAATGTAGGCTCTGCTTTTGGAGGTATCGGTTTTGCTGCGCACGGAACCTACTGCGCAACTAAATTCGCGTTGAAAGGCTGGACGGAAGCCATGCACAGAGAATTCAACGATAGCAAAATCAAATTTCATTATCTAGCACCACGTGCAACGCGCACCGACATAAACGACCAACGCGCTATTGCGCTAAACGACGCATTAGGCAACCAGACAGACGAGCCTGATGCAGTAGCACAAGCATTTATTAAACAGCTGGAAAACAATTTGCCAAGAGTGGCGCTAGGACGTGCTGAACGCTTTTTTGCCAAACTTAACGCGCTAGTTCCCAGTGTTGTTGACAACGCGTTGGCAAAAAAACTTCCAATGATTAAACGCTATGCCTTTCAAAAATCGCAATCACAAGACAAACAAACCAGCGCTCAAAACGATACCCGCCTGGGTAATAAGCTGATTTAACACGAGGACATTACTATGAAGAAATTAACCACGCTTAGCACCACGGTAATTCTAGGACTCGGTCTGGCATTAAGTCATACGGCTATGGCTCAAGCTAACGAGGCCACAGAAAGTACAGCGCCGACATCAGCCTCAAGTGAAACAGCAACCACCCCGTTAAAGACACTTCAGCATCAGTGGGCACATATTAACTATGAACTTGATGATGCAGAAAGGGAAAAAGCATTCGTCGCCCTTATTAATACCGCTAAATCTTTCGTTAAGGCAGAACCCAACAACCCTGAACTATTGATTTGGCAAGGCATAATTCAATCCAGTACAGCCGGTGCCAAGGGCGGCCTTGGTGCTCTGGACTACGCAAAGGATGCTCGTAAGAGTTTTGAACAAGCAATGCGATTGGACGAAAACGCACTCTCTGGCTCTGCAATGACCAGTCTAGGCGTGCTGTACCATAAGCTTCCGGGCTGGCCTATTAGTTTCGGTAGCGACAAAAAAGCTGAAAAATTGCTAAAGCATGCGCTTGAAATAAACCCTGACGGAATAGATCCTAACTATTTTTACGCGGAGTATTTATTCGATAACGGTAAATATGACGAAGCCCTTAAATTCGCCAAAAAGGCACAGGTCGCTCCAAGTCGTTCAGATCGCCCTATTGCAGACTTAGGTCGCAAAAAAGAAATCGCTTTATTGGAGGCGAAAATAGCGAGAAAAAGTTAGTTGGCAGAGCCTAACTTTTCCAGATATTAGTGATAGAAAGGTGTATTAGACGCCTTTCTTCACTTAATTCATTTACATAGACTGCATTTATCTTAATGTATAAATTGTAAACAGTGTTCATCTGATACCAGCGCTCCTATTATGAAATAAAAAAGGAGTGGCCTAATGCCTAAAATCCCACGTTCTTCAGACAACGACTATACCCATGACATGAGCCAGACCCGCCGCGAGTTTATCGCCCGCGAGACAGGCACTCAGTTAAACCACTTAGGATACTATTCAATCCCGCCTGAAACCTTATCGGGCAACATAGAAAACTTTGCCGGCGTTGCACAGGTACCTATTGGCTTTGCAGGCCCAATGTTGGTAAATGGAGAGCATGCTAAGGGCGAATTTTACGTTCCCATGGCTACAACAGAGGGGACGCTAACAGCCAGCTACAGTAGAGGTATGCGTCTAACAAGGGAAGCAGGCGGTATTACTACGACGGTTATTGACGATGCTATGCAGCGAGCACCTTTGTTTGCGTTTAGCAATGCCAGAGAGGCTTTAGCCTTTGGTAAGTGGGTAGAGCAAAATTTCAGTGCAATTAAACAAGCCTGTGATAACACCACCAGCGTGGGAAGATTAAGAGATATTGAGCAGTATGCGGCCTCTAAGCTACGCTGGCTTAGATTCAACTTTACCTGCGGCGATGCTGCTGGTCAGAACATGGTAAGTAAAGCCACAAAAGCGGGTTGCGAGTGGATACAAGCAAACTATCCAAACGCTATCGACCATTTCGTACTGGCCGCAAACCTTGATACCGATAAAAAGCACTCGCACTTAAACTCGCTGCATACCCGCGGAAAGCGCGTTGTAGCAGAAATCACCCTGCCAAAACAACTTATGACGGAGATTATGCATTGCCCGCCAGAGGCTTTGTTTAAACAGCGCCAATATTCAAATATGGGCGCATTGATGGCAGGTAGCGTTAACAATGGTGCGCATTTCGCTAACGGTATTACCGCCATGTTCATCGCTTGCGGGCAAGATGTCGCTAATGTGGCTGAGTCGTCGGCGGGGTTTACCTACGCTGAAATAACGCCAAACGGCGACTATTACTTTTCGGTCACTATTCCGTCGTTAATCGTTGCCACGTATGGCGGTGGTACGGGCCTGGCAACCCAAAACGAATGTTTAAGTGTGCTTGGCTGCACCGAAAGAGGCAGCGTAAATAAGTTTGCTGAAATTGTTGCTGCGACCGTATTGTGCGGCGATTTATCTTTGGGTTCTGCTGTGGTGGCCGATGAATGGGTAAGTAGTCACGAACGACTTGGTAGAAATCGCTAGACGTTTTGAGTGTATCAAAAAGCATATGCCTTCGAATAAGGCAAAGACTTCTCAAAATAAGCGTGACTTAATGCGTTTGAAGAAACTAAATAGCAGGAAGACTGGGGCGTGTAACCACAAAGTACGCGCCGACTCCCATAAACACACCAATGCCTATGTAGGCAGGAATGGGAATAGATGCAAACAGGCAAACAAAAATAAAGCTTAAAAGCATGCTACAGCAGGCAATGCATTTTACCTTTTTCGATATTGCACCATGCTTTCGCCATGCAACAAGACCTGGGCCGTATTTGGGATGCTGAATCAACCAGCTTTCAAGGCGCGGTGAGGATTTCGTAAAACAAAAAAGCGCAGCTATCAAAAATACCGTGGTTGGCATTACCGGTAAGAATGCTCCAACAATGCCTAAGAGCGTTAAGAACAACCCCAGCGTTGAATACAGTATTTTTTTCATAAAACAATTACGCCCAATCCAAACCAACTCCTCGGCCAGTGCTTTTGAAGAACACTGGTTAAACACCCTTCCAATGTGCCATTTTTATACACAGATTTTAGACAAAACGGATCTACGTGGCCTTGTCGTAAATCAAACCTACATTATAAACATAAGCCAAAATGGGAAAGTTTCCATCTACATTGGTCTAATTCATAGGCCATTCGTTTTCTGATAGGCGAATATGGTAGAAAGTTAATTAACGAGGCGTGTTTGGAGACTCCATAACGAGCTCTTCACTTAGAACGAGAGGACTTTTTAACTTGCTGCCACAGCGCTTCCATTTCATCAAGCGTCAATGCGTCGAGCTTCTCGCCCTGCTCTGCCGCCAAGTGCTCTACTCCTTTAAAACGGTTAGCAAACTTATTACTGGCGTTTCGAAGTGCGGTATCAGCATCTACCTTGCAATGCCTTGCCAAGTTAACCATGGCAAAAAGTGCATCGCCAATTTCTTCTTCAATAGCTTGTTGGTTATCGGGCACGCCACTGTTTAAAGGTGCAACGCCAGCATTCAGTGCCCCTTGTGCTCGCTGTTTGAAATCCAGTTCTTGCTGAATCTCTTCCACTTCCTCACGTACTTTATCTATTACGGGTGCGGCATCAGGCCAATCAAAGCCAACCTTGGCACATGCTTTTTGCAACTTTTGTGCGTACATCAGTGCTGGCATTCCTGACGGAACACTATCTAAAATACTGTGATTACCAGTTTGTTTAGCGCGTCTTTCTTCAGCCTTGATTGATTCCCATTGTTCGTTCAGCGCGGTCTCATTTAAACCGTTATTGCTATTGGCACTATCAGCAAAAACATGAGGGTGACGACGCACCAGCTTGTCGCTGATACTCTGCGCCACATCGTCAAAAGAAAACGCTTTAGATTCACTGGCTATCTGCGCGTAGAACACCACTTGAAACAGCAAGTCACCCAACTCATCCTTAATATCGCGCATATCACCAGTGGCAATAGCATCAGCCACTTCGTAGGCTTCTTCTATGGTGTAGCGAGTTAGACTTTCCATGGTCTGTTTCACATCCCACGGGCACCCAGATTGGGGGTCGCGCAGCTGTTCCATTATTTCAAGCAGCCGCTGCATTTCAGTAAGCTTAGCTTTGTTTGCGTTTTGCATCAGTCACGCCTTTAAGCTGTCGCAGTCGAGTTAGCACTTTTGATACGGTGTCGAGATCATGAACTTCTATCGAAATAGTGATTAGCGCCGTTTGTCTGTTTTTGTCACTTAAGCTGTTTACACCTAATAACGGCACGTTTTCGTTAGCCAACACCGTAGTGATGTCGCGCAACAGCCCTGTTCTATCATGACAAAATATATCAATGCCCGTCTCAAAACCCACTTTAAGCTCTTGTGACCAATTCACTTCTATTTGGCGTTCAGGGTGCTGTGACAACAAGTGCTGCAGCTGGTCGCAATTTTCTTTATGAACGCTTACACCGCGACCTTGGGTGATATAACCCAATATAGCTTCGCCGGGCACCGGCTTACAGCAGTTCGCCAGCTGGCTCATTAGGTGACCCACGCCCTGCACTACCACCGCATCTTTCTTACCTGTGCCGGCTGCGGTTTTTCTGGTTTTAACCTTCGGGCTTATCTCGGGCTCTGGGGCTGGCGGCTCCTGCAAATGGTGAATAAAGTTAATCACCTGCATAACGCGCACATCGCCAGCGCCTACCGCAGTATACAAATCATCAAGGCTTTGTAAGTTAAACTTCTCAAATGCCTCATTAGGTACTTTAGCTGACAAGTGGGCGCGCTGAAGCTCACGCTCTAACAGCTCTTTGCCAGCGGCAAGGTTTTTATCCCTGTCCTGTTTCTTAAAATACGAATGAATGGTGGCACGGGCCCGTGAGGAGTGCACATAACCAAGGCCAGGGTGCATCCAGTCGCGACTTGGGTTTGGTTCTTTGCCGGTGAGTACTTCTATCTGATCCCCACTTTGCAGCAAGTAAGTAAACGGTACGATACGCCCATTCACTTTTGCGCCAATGCAGCGATGACCTACATTACTGTGAATGTAATACGCAAAATCAAGCGGCGTAGCACCTTGGGGAAGGTCAATAACGTCGCCTTTCGGTGTGAACACGTACACTCTATCGTCAAACACCTGGCTACGAAGCTCTTCAACCAAATCACCCGATTCGGCCACTTCTTCTTGCCATGCAAGTATACGACGAAGCCAATTTATGCGCTCGTCATAGCCTGACTGCTTGCCCGTGCTACCTTCTTTGTACTTCCAGTGCGCAGCCACACCAAGCTCTGCATCCTGATGCATTTTCTGTGTGCGAATTTGAATCTCGACCGACTTCCCTTCAGGCCCCACAATAACCGTATGAATAGATTGATAGCCATTGGGCTTTGGTGTTGCAATATAATCGTCAAACTCGTTGGGTAAATGCTTGTAACTAGCGTGAACGGTGCCTAGCGCTGCGTAACAGTCTTGCAAACGCTCGGCAATAATACGCACTGCACGAATGTCGAAAAGCTGCTCAAACGTAAGGCGCTTTTTCTGCATTTTTTTCCAAATGCTGAAAATATGCTTAGGGCGACCATAAACCTCGGCGCGGATCTCTTCGCTGTCAAGCAAACCTTGCAGATCGTCTACAATAGTATCTATATATTCGGCGCGTTCTCTGCGCTTGCCGTCAAGCTGCTGCGCAATTTGTTTATAGGTAATCGGATGCAAATAACGAAAAGCGAGATCTTCAAGCTCCCACTTTAGCTGACCTATGCCCAAACGATTTGCTAGTGGCGCATAAATACTAGCGCACTCCCGTGCCACCATGACGCGAGTTTCTTCGTCGGCTTTTTTAACCTGTTGTAGTGCGCAAATACGCTCGGCCATTTTTATTACAACGGCGCGTACGTCTTCTACCATCGCAAGCAGCATGCGACGAATGCTGTCTATGTGCTGTTCATCTGATTTCTGAGCAAAGCCAGAGCCACTTACTTTACGAGCGTGTAACGACTTTATGGCATCCATGCGGCGAACACCAACAATGAGGTCGCGAATCTCGCCGCCAAACTCTTCATATATGTCGTCTTCACTCAACGCATGCTGTTCGCAATAAGGAAAAACCAGCGCGGCCTGCAGCGTCGCATCATCCATATTAAGTTGGCACAAAATCTCAACCATTTCCTGACCAACCAATAGTCGCTCAGGCATGGAGGACACCGCACTTAGCTTTTCTTTTGTTTCTGCACTTAGCTCTAGGCTGTCTAACCACGCTTCAAAGGGCGGCCGATCGGCTTCGTGGACCTTTCTTGTAGATACCATATCCTTTACTCGTTACTGCTGCTTACGCGTAAACAAGGCCATCATTTCCATGTGATGGGTGAAGGGGAACATTTCTGCTACGCCCGCTTTTTCCATTTCATAACCTCCGTCTATCAACACCTTTGCATCTCTTGTAAACGTACTTGGATTGCAAGAAACATACACTATCGTTTTTGGTAGTGCTTTTACAAGCGCGTGACAAACAGTCAACGCCCCTTCTCGTGAGGGGTCTAGCAATACCTTATCAACGCCTTGTTGCAATGAAGCCTCGACGTTGGTCTTATCGGCTAAATCTAAATGCAGCCACTCAACATTTTCAATGCCCTGCTGCTGTGCATTGTCTTTAGCTCGGCGCACCATCTCGGCCACACCCTCTATCGCTTGAACCTTTGCACCTCGCTTAGCAATGGGCAAAGTAAAATTACCCAGCCCGCTAAACCAATCAGCTACACGCTCGTCGGGCTGAGGACTTAGCCAGTCTATTGCTTGGTTAATCATTTTTTCATTAACCACTTTATTTATTTGAATAAAGTCGTTAGCACTGGGGGAAATTGAGCAACCATTTACCGTATTCATAACAATATCAGTATGCTTACCTACACTGCGAATTTGCCCTTGCTTATTCTCAAGTTTGAATTCGATATCATGGTCGCTAACAGAGAAATTTTCGCTCACCAATGCGCTCACCGCATCAATCAGCTCAGCCTCAAGGGCTTTGGTGTGTTTAATAACAAGGTGTGAGGTATTATCACCTGCAACAAGGCTAACATGCCCAATATGACGAGCAGACTCAAACCCTGTCAACGCGTCTCGCAACGGACCAATAATTGTAGATAGCGGGTCAACCAATATAGGGCATGTTTCTACATTGATAACATTATTGCTATTCGCTTCGCGGAAGCCCAACTTAATTAGATTAGGGTTACGGGCATCTATGGCCAGCCTTGCTTTCCTGCGATATTGAGGGCGAGGCCCCTCTAGAGATGCTTGCCAAACGTGTGGCTTCATTGCAAGGTGACGCTCCATCATCACTTTAAGGGCAAGGTCACGTTGCGCAAGGGCAGCGTCGGGTTTTATGTGCTGTAGCTGGCACCCGCCGCATGCATCAAACACAGGGCAAAAAGGTACTTGTCTTACTTCACTTGGCGCGTGGATTTTTTTCGCTTTGGCGTTTATGACTTTCTTTTTACTAGATAACGCCTCTATATCGCAGGTTTCTCCTACAAGGGCGCCTTCCACAAACACCATGGGATTACCGCGCGCCACGCCATTACCCATCCAATCTAAATCATCAATGGTTACCGTATCTATTGCTTGGCTTGCGCTGATATTTGTTGTTTTTTTATCCTTCCCAAACCGCAGACCAGCGACCTGCGCATTTGCACTAACACTTCCTCTTTTTGAAGCACTGCTTTGAGTACGAGACGCTTTATCTTTTTGCTTACTGCGCGACTGTTTGAAAAGGTTTGCCAAGTGAGACTCCGGTTCCCTGTTTGTATAAATGGTTTTTGCTAGGCCTTTCAACCTTCATAAGAATCTGCCGTCGATGCTTTCTAAAAAATATTAATAAGAAAAGTAAGCACTGTTGGCTAACGTGTTGCTTCCCTCAAAGGAAGCCCATGGTTACGCTGTCTCTAGTATAACGGTGGCAACGGCGTAATGCTGCTCATCTGAGATACTAATTACACTTCGTGTTATGCCTCGCGCTTCACATATTGATGCAAATTCACCAGAAAAATGTAATTCTGGCGCACCTAGGTCGTTATTGCGCACTTCAATATGTTGCCAGCTGACACCATTGCCAATACCAGTGCCTAGCGCTTTAACCGCCGCTTCTTTTGCAGCAAAGCGTTTGGCTAAAAAGCGCACCGGCGTGCTGTGCTCACTGAACTGCTGCAGTTCAGCAGCCGTAAGCACACGCTTGGCCAAGCGTTCATTGACACCATCGCCTTTTCCAAGGCGTGCAATTTCTACTATATCCGTACCCAATCCAGCGATAGCCACTGTTTGTTTTACCTTTATTAAATACCTGCTCGAGCTTCAAGCATGAGTTTACGCATATCGGCAACGGCAGTGTGAAGGCCATCAAACGCCGCGCGCGCAATAATGGCGTGACCAATGTTTAGCTCGATTAGCTGAGGAATAGCCGCGATAGGTTTAACATTATGATAGTGCAAGCCATGACCCGCATTCACTTTCAGCCCTAAACTGTCGGCGTACTCAATTCCCTCTACTAAACGAGCGAGTTCTTTGTGCTGCTCTTCTTCGCTGATGGCTTCTGCGTATTGCCCTGTATGAATTTCGATATAAGGCGCTTTACATGCTGCTGCCGCGTCAATTTGCGCTTTATCTGCATCAATAAATAACGACACCAGAATGTTTGCATTAGCGAGTCTTTCACAGGCGGCTTTGATATTGTGAAAATTGCCCGCTACATCAAGGCCACCTTCAGTGGTTAATTCTTCTCGCTTTTCAGGTACTAAGCAGCAAAAAACGGGTTTCACTTCCTCTGCAATAGCAAGCATTTCATCGGTGACTGCCATTTCTAAATTCAGTCGCGTATTGATGGTCTGCGCCAAAATACGTACGTCGCGGTCTTTTATATGGCGGCGATCTTCACGTAAATGAACCGTTATGCCATCTGCGCCCGCACGCTCAGCTATATCAGCAGCGTGCACTGGATCTGGATAATGTGTACCACGCGCATTGCGAAGCGTTGCGATATGGTCGATGTTAACGCCTAATAAAATCGTGCTCATTTCACCACCTAGCGTAAAAGAACGAAGAAGCACTCTTCGTATCTATCAAGTTGATTTAACGGCGTAATACGCCTTTGTAAGGTTTGAAGATTGTAACAAAGTTTTTGATTTTAGGTGCTGTTTACGCGCTTGAGTTAAGAGAAAATAATTTTTACTAAGATGAACAAGCCGTTATCTTGTCCACCCTTTACGCGAATGCTCAACGGGGCTTTGACATAAAGAGTTCCCGACTTTTCAGCGGCTTGTCACCAATAAGTGGTTTAAGTAAATCGCGGCAAAGTACTTTTGCCACCTTTTTACTAAGGGGGGTAAATTCGCCCTGCGACAAACTGAGTAAGGCTTGGCCAGGTAACCCCCGCATTCCTCTTGCGCCTGCCACATCCTCTGGCAATCTAATAAATCCAGCATCCATCTGAAAATGGTAGCTTCCGCTTTCCACTATCGGCATCTCGTATTCCACGTCCGTAGTGAAATCGGGCAACAAACCCATTTCATCAAGCAATGCAAACTCAAACTGCCTCAAGGTAACTTCTATATCGTTTTCATCACGCAGTGATAACAGTGCATTTTCATACGCATTGTGCACGCCATCGCTGGCGAGACCTGCAGGCATTATGCGGTTAGTTAATTCATTGACATACATGGCACAAAATAAGGCGGTACCCGCAAGATTGATGGAGGGAGAAACACTTTCAACGTGCCGCAAGTTTTTCAGCTCTGATTTACCACTAAGCTGCAAAAGAAGGTGTTGAAAAGGTTGGAGCAGACTTTTTTTATCTGACTTACTGTTTTTTACGCCTTTCGCAACCGCACTTATCCGTCCTTCTTCCAACGTGAAAAAATCAACAATATAGCTGGTTTCCCTGTAGGGGCGTCTATGTAACACATAGGCATTTAACCATTCATTATTCATTGTTTCTCACTGTGTTTTATCGGCATACGATGTTGCTACCCGTAGCAGCGATCCCGTTTCAATTTTTATTCATTAGACGGCAATGGAGCATTCTACGAGCCACGCGCCTAACTGCGTTTGATTCGAACCACTTTCATAGTTTCAAATTCAATACCGGCCACATCTTCAACATGTCGATAGTAAGTCACATTAACCCGAGCACCTTTCAAGCTCTGGTACTGCTGCTTACGTCGGTAGATAAAGGGCACATCGATGCCTTCCAGCATAATGGTGTGGCGGATCCAATCACTGTCTTTCTCTTCACGCTGCACATGCGACATCACTTTAACAGTGTCGGTTTGATTTAGCTGACGATGCTTTTCAACCAATTTCTGTCTTTCGCTTTTCACCCTTTTGTACCCTTTGATTTTCCCTGAAGCCACGTCCACTATGCTATATCGCTTCTATTTGCTCCACAATAAGTTGCACCGTTTCTTGCCCTCTAAATACATTGATATCGAGTCGATAAGCAATTCGAATACGCTTGATCATAGCATTTGGCCATGAGTTGATATCAACATTAAATGCTATAGCGTCGACCTCGTTGATACCGTCAGACTTTAGCACCATTTTAAGATGTTTTTGCCCCACTAAACGCTGATCGAGAAGGGTAAATTCACCATCAAATAGTGGAGACTCGAAGCCTTGTCCAAATGGGCCAGCTTGTCGCAGCAGGTGTGCAAAAGGCAGACAGAGTTCTTCTGATGATAAATCACCGTCCGAGAGCAGCGCGTGACTACCGTCGAGTTTTTCCATATGCCTAGCCGCGATTTCAATAAACCCCTTCTCAAAGTCTTGCAACTTTTCAACAGGCAAGCTTAGGCCTGCTGCCATGGCGTGCCCACCAAACTTTTCAATAACACCCGGATAGCGGGTATTCACTTCATCAAGCACATCACGAATGTGTACGCCCGGAATAGAGCGTGCGGAGCCCTTAATGATTGCGTCGTCTTGATGGGCAAAAGCGATAACGGGTTTAAGATACTTTTCTTTTAAACGCCCTGCGACTATCCCAATAACGCCCTGATGGAAGTCTTCACGATAAACCACCAGTGCACTTGGCATATCCCCCTCATCTAGCGCCATTTGCTCAAGCACAGCTTCAGCTTGCGCTTTCATACCGGTTTCAATTTCACGGCGCTCTTTATTAAGCGCGTCAAGTTCAGCCGCTATCATTCGCGCTTGAATCACTTCTTCTTCTAACAGGCAGGCAATGCCTTGCGACATGTCATCGAGGCGTCCTGCCGCATTGAGCCTAGGCCCAACAACAAAGCCTAAGTCAGTTGACGTCAAATGAGCGCAATCGCGATTGGCCACTTCCACCAGCGCCTTAATACCTGGCCGGCATTTGCCAGCCCGAATGCGCTGAAGCCCCTGGTGAACCAAAATTCGATTATTCTTATCCAGTACCACCACGTCTGCCACAGTACCGACGGCAACGATATCAAGCAGTGAAGCTAAATTTGGCGGCGCGATGCCTACCTTTTCAAAATACCCTCGCTGCTGCAACTCAGCCTTTAGCGCAAGCATAATATAAAAGGCAACGCCGACACCTGCTAAGTTTTTAGAGGGAAACGTACAACCGGGTTGGTTAGGATTTACTATCGCGTCAGCTGGCGGTAAGACTTCACCAGGTAAATGGTGGTCGGTAACAACAACCTGCATTCCTAGTGCTTTAGCATGGGTTACACCATCAATACAGGATATGCCGTTATCCACCGTAACAATTACCTCTGCCCCTTGTTTAGCAGCTTCGTCTACGATGGGCACGCTAAGTCCGTATCCAAAATCGAATCGATTAGGCACTAGGAAATCGACATTGTGATAGCCCATGGCGCGAAGCGCCAAAATGCACACTGAGGTACTGGTGGCACCATCGGCATCAAAATCGCCAACAATAATTATGCGCTTATTTTGTTCTATCGCATCAGCGAGGATTTGCGCTGCTTCTGGCATCCCTTTCAGGGCGTTGAAGTGGGTCAATCCTTTGAGACCGTTTTCCAAATCATCCATATTCGCAACATTGCGGCCACGATAAATTCTGTCGATAACTGGGTGTAAGTCTGAGCTTAGCGAGGTGCCCGAAACCTCGCGGCGAACAATAGGCAAAATCATGAGATACCACTAACCAATATTGTCGTTACAATTGATGATGTACAGTGTCGACATACTCTTTACAGTAACAACCTACTCTTTCAGTATCGCAATGTCTCACTGTACAAAAATGTGATGAAAAACTTTTTGGAAAAGAATTTAAGAGATAATACCCCAGAAAAAGAAAAAACGCACAAGTGCGTTTTTTCTATAATCTTTTGGAGTTCTACAAAGCGTTATTCTGTCGCTTCTAGCGCCTTTGTCAACAAAGCAGCAGGCTGATATCCAGGTATCAGTGAACCGTCAGGCAAGATAATATTTGGGGTGCCATTTACCCCTAACTTTTGCCCCAGCATATACTGTTCCGCTACCTTATTTTTGCAGCTTGCGCTGGCTACATCGCTACCCGCTTTTGCTCTAGTAAGTGCTTTTTGAGGGTCTTTGGCACACCATACTGACACCATATCTTCGTAATTCTGACTATTTAGGCCCGAACGAGGAAATGCAAGGTAATGAACAGTGATGCCAGCATCATTCAACGCATCAATTTCGTTGTGGAATTTACGGCAGTAGCCACAGGTAATGTCGGTGAAAACACTGATTTCGTGCTTTTCATCTTTCGCTTTAAACGTTATTGAAGACGACTCCATTTTTTTTACGCCGTCTTTACGCAGACCAGAAAGCGCAATTTCTGTCTCGTTGCGCATTTCTTCGTCGATATTAAATACACGGGCCTGCAGTAAGTATTGACCATTTTCACTAACGTAAAACAAGCCGCGGTTTGTAGATACCTGCACCAAACCTGACACTGGAGAGTCTGCAATCGTTTCCACGTCTAAACCTAACATCGACGTTAACTTGTCACGAATAGCGGCTTCATCAGCGGCGTGTGCGCTAAGCCCGAGTAATGAACTTGCTGCGACAACGCCAGCTAACAATATTTTCTGTACTACTTTCACTAAACATTTCTCCATTGTGCCTTTTGGGCAACTGCGCTGGTGCTCTCATTAACCATAAAGCAACCGCTTACAATCTAACGTTACTTCTCATCAGACCGTATTAGTTACCCAAAAATTGCATTTCACATGCTAACTTTCAGGGAATATTCACGCCAAAAAGATGGCCGAGAGCTCTTATTCTAATTAATGCTCACATTACGATCACAACAACTTTCACTCGACTAGAATATCCTACCATACACAATTCAACTTAATACACGCTGAATATGAACCTTATCTTATGCAGTACACCACTTATAGTATTTGTGATTTAAAGTTCAGTTCTTTTAACACTAGCCTCTTGGGTGATGACTGTGAATAAGCGTTTGAAGTCGCTCTGTTGCCACATGGGTATAAATTTGAGTAGTAGAGAGGTCACTGTGTCCTAACAGCATTTGCACAACACGCAAATCAGCGCCGTGATTAAGCAAATGTGTTGCGAAGGCATGCCTTAGGGTGTGTGGTGACAAATGCTGTTCAATTCCGGCTTTCACAGCATAATATTTAATACGGTGCCAAAACGTCTGACGAGTCATTTTCTGGCCCCGTTTGCTAAGGAACACAAAGTCAGAGGGCTTAGTTGCCAGGATGGGACGCGCCGTTTTGATATAGGTAAGCAGCCATTCAATTGCTTCTTCCCCTAATGGAACTAAACGCTCTTTGTTACCTTTACCTACTACTCGCACTACACCTTGTTGAATACTTATCTGATCCATCGTCAACCCGATAAGTTCACTCACTCGAAGACCGGTAGCGTAGAGCACTTCGAGCATGCTTTTATCTCTACATTCAATAGGGTCGTCCGTAAGCGGTGAATTAAGCAAGTCTTCTACCTGCTGTTCGCTTAAAGATGAGGGCAACGCTTTGGGTGTTTTAGGGTTAGATAGCGCTGAAACTGGGCTATCAACGCGAACTTGCTTGCTAATAAGATAAACGAAAAACGCTCGAATTGCGCTCAGCGCTCTTTGAGTACTGCGTGTCGATAATCCTTTATCGTGGCGAAATGCTAAATAGTCCTGAAGCTGCTCGGTAGTTAACACTGCGATATCTTTAACGCCTACGTTATTGCTGAAAATAGCAAGCTTGGTAAGGTCTGTGCGATAGCTTTGCTGCGTATGTTCTGACAACCCTTTTTCAAGCCACAGCATTTCGATAAATCCATCGATATGCGCTTGGCTGGCCGCCGGCACATAGGTTAGCTCGCGTTCAGTTCTCGCCATTTAAAAGCCACGCTTTTGTTTGATTAATTCATAGGCTGACTGAATATCTTGTGCTTTTTTCTTAGCAATTTCCATGGCCTGCTCTGGCAACCCTTTAGAGACAAGCTTATCCGGGTGATGTTCAGCCATGCGTTTTCTGTAAGCACGTTTAATGGTTTTCTCATCGTCGGAAGACGACACGCCTAATATTTTATAAGCGTCATCAATACTTTGCTGTTCTGAATATGCAGATTGATGCCCGGCAGAGTGTTGACGTTGCCCCGCTCCCGAGTGACCACGCTGACCGCCTCGTTGTCTAAAGCGAATTTCCGCCTCGTACATAGAAATTAAGTAGTCTAAATCCCGGCGTCTAAAGCCTAACGGTTTCGCTACTTTCTCAAGTACATGATATTCCTCTTGAGAGAGTTGACCGTCGGCAAATGCAGCTTGGATAAGTATTTCCAGAAATACTTGGAGTATATCTCTTCTTCCATGACTTGCTTCATAGAACCCTTTTAAGGTGTCGACCAAAGGAAAATCCCGTGCTTTTCCTTCTCTAAACGCATCTTGTGCTTCACGTCGAGCATCACCTGTTAGGCGCATTTCATCCATTAGTGATGTAGCGATCTGGATTTCACGGTCTGTTACTTTACCGTCTGACTTGGCTAAATGCCCTAATGCACTAAACAAGCTATGAAAGAAAATAGCCTGTTGCTTTAGGTTATCCTGATCGGTAAAAAAACGGCCAAATCCACCTAACTGATTGAAATCTTGACGGTAGGCTTTATCGAAAAAATGACCAACTAATAGGCCTAAAATTGCCCCAGGTATTTTAAGAAACATAAAGCCGAATAAGGCGCCGAGGATTTTTCCCCAAATTGACATCGCGTCATACTCCATTAGTGCACGAATCAAAAAGGTAATGCTTTCTTTGCCTGCGCACGCCGTGCACAGCGTGACATGTCCTGCATCATATCAAATACATAAGCTAGTTAACTAGCGCTTGTAGCGCTTTGCTTGACGTTTTTCCCTAGTATCTGTCCCAACAGTACTAATGCGCTATTTATTGGGCAACCACGATTCTCTCTTCTGGTCTTGAAGGCTTAAAATCAAGCATTGAGCAGATAATCGCCTTACTCGTTGCGATGATAAACCTATAAAAGTGCATTTTTTTACCTGAATGGTTGGTAATTGCGCCAGAAGTGCTTAGAATTGAGCCCCTAAATAAAAAGTAATCGCAAGTGATAAACTGATTCACCTCAAGCTTTGGTTGGAACTGGTACTATCACTGGTTTTTTAAACGTTATGTCGAACTAACCAAGACGCACACCGTCTCACTTGGGTTTAAAAGCAACATACAACAAAACAGGCCACCCATTAACGCATGAAAAACACCTGCGCCATGCTTGTTTCCGCGACTCTTTTGCCTACGGTCGCGTTTGCACAGGAAACGACAACTTTAGACTCTATCTCCCTAACAGATGCAGCTCCATTGGCGTTTTGTTCGGTGGAACCTGTTACTTTTAGCAGCCAGGCACTAATGCCTAAAGGCCACGTAAAAGTGGAAGCAAACCGCACTGAAATTATCCAAGATACCGTAGCCCTGTTTTCAGGCAATGTCGATATTACCTCGGATACCGCAATAATCAGTGCATCACAGGCCCAAATCAATGGCGGTGGTCGCGACCTTATTGCGAAAGGTGATGTGACCTACCAAGATGCGCAGTTAAAAGTAGAAAGCGATGCTGTAACTCTTCGTTCAGAAGAAGAGCGTCTAGAAATGCAAAACACCCGATATCAACTTACCGGTTTTGTCGGCCAAGGCGCTGCCAAAGATATAGTACTCGATACCGCCTCAGGTATTGTGCTTAAAGACGTAAGCTTTACTACCTGCCCTGAAGGTGAAGAAGACTGGTCGATACGGGCCAGTGAAATAAGTTTGGAAAAAGGGACAGTATGGGGGCAAGCCAAACATACTCGGTTTTATATTGCCGACGTGCCGGTGTTCTACTTACCCTATTTTGCTTTTCCAGTAAGCAATGAAAGACAAACAGGTCTGCTGTTTCCTGAACTAACCAGCTCGAGCAGAACTGGGGTCGATTACACTCAACCTTTTTATTGGAATATTGCGCCTAATTACGACATGACGATATCGCCGCGAGTGATGTCACTTCGCGGCCTGCAGCTTAATACTGAGTTTCGTTATTTAACTGAGCGCAGTGAAGGTAAAGCCTACGTAGAATACTTACCAAGCGATTCGGATATTGAAGGTAACCCTGACCGTTATTTTTATCGGTTAGAACACCAAGGCCTGATTGCTGATAATTGGTTGCTCAACATAGACTTTAACGGGTTGAGTGATAATAACTACCTTGTAGATTTAGGCTCTGACTATTACAGCCGTGCAGATACTCACCTTTATCGCAGCGTTGGGTTAAGTTACTACTCAGAAAATTTATCTGTAAATATGCAGATAAAAGATTTCGAGGTACTTGGTGACACCGCAGATAGCTACCGCGCCGTACCTGAAATAAAGGTGAATTACAGCAAATCTTTAGGCGACTATTTTGAATTTAACTTGGATTCAGAAGTCGCGCATTTTGACAATACGCTAGATACAGCGCCAACCGCCACCCGTTTTCACATTGCGCCAACACTGGCGATGCCGCTACGCGCCGCATGGGGTGAACTTGTCGCTGAAACTACGGTATTTCAAACGGTTTATCAGCAAGATAACGTTGAGGGCACTAACTTAAAAGAGGACGTGGAGCGCACTCTTGGTCAAGCGCGTCTTTACGGCGCATTGTATTTTGAGCGAGATACATCATGGTTTAGTGACGACATGTCCATGACACTAGAGCCGAAAGTACAGTACCTCTACACCTCTTATGAAGACCAAACTGCCATCGGATTTTACGATTCCACGCCTCTTCTTACCGACGTGGAAGGGCTATTTAGGGGCCAGGAATTTACTGGACTTGATCGCATTAGTGACAACAATCAGATAACCCTTGGCGCTACCACACGCATGCTTGATAAAAACAATCGGGAACAATTTGTTCTTAGTGTGGGTCAGATATTCTACCTTGAAGATAACAAAGTCGTTGCGGCAACTAAAAATCAAGATCGTTCTGCACTTGCGGCCGAAATTGACTGGCGCTTTAACAACAATTGGTTCTTCCATTCTGATGTGCAGGTAACCACTGATACTGATAAAGTTGATTTGAGTAGCGTAGGTATTGAATACCGCAAAGATGACGCGCGCTTTATTCAATTAAGTCATCGCTATGTTCGCGATCTCAGCGGCGAGACGATAGATCAAATCGGTATTTCTGCAAGCTGGCCTATTTCTGAAAACTGGCAATGGGTTGGCCGTACGTATCGAGATTTAGAGCGCAACAGAAGTGTAGAAACTTATGCAGGTATACAATATGAATCTTGCTGCTGGGCAGTGCGCCTTGTTGCACAGCGCAGCTTAAATAACCGTTATAATGACGTTGGCCAGCAAACAACCGACGACTTTGATTCTGGTATATCGCTGCAGTTTATCTTTAAAGGTATTGGTTCGTCGGGAACCCGAAGAAGCATGCTACAAGACGGTATGTTTGGCTATCGTCAGCCTTATAGTTTAAATTAACCCGCAGTTGAGCGTTTTTAATCGCTTAAATGCAATTAACCAATAATAAAAGAGTGTGTATGAAGTTCATTATCCGTGCATTGATGTTAGGTGCCCTACTCTCGTTTAACAGTGTTGCGCAAGAAGTTATGCTCGACCGTGTTGCTGTCATTGTTGACCAAGGCGTGGTACTTGAAAGCGAAATTGATGCCCTTGTACAAGAAGTAAAGCGCAACGCAGAAGCGAATAATCAACAGCTGCCTTCAGACAGAGCGCTGCGCACACAGGCTATTGAGCGTTTGATCACCAAAAACCTACAGCTTCAAATGGCTGAACGTATGGGTATACGCATCAGCGACCCACAGTTAGAACAGACCATTAGCAATATTGCGTCTAACCAAAATGCAACCGTTGAACAACTTCGTGCTCAATTGGCAGCTGAGGGTATCGCCTACGATGATTACCGCGAAGATATTCGTGAAGAAATTATCATGGGTGAAGTTCGCCGTGCTAACGTGCGCCGTCGTGTTTACATTACGCCACAAGAAATTGATACGCTGATTGACTTAATTGAGCAACAGGGCGCGACCCAGGCAGAATACCGTTTAGGCCACATTCTTATTGGTTTTCCGCCGGAACCAACGGATGAAGATATTCAAGCTGCTCGTGAGCGTGCAGATAAAGTCATTTCACTCTTAGAGTCAGGTTCTGATTTTGCTAAAATCGCCATTGCATCATCGTCAGGCAATGAGGCACTAGAAGGCGGTGATATGGGCTGGCTGAACATTAATGCTATGCCTACACTGTTTGCTGAAGCTGTTCAAGACAAGGATAAAGATGCGCTTGTTGGGCCTATTCGAAGTGGTGCTGGTTTTCACATTTTGAAAGTGTTAGACACACGCGGAATTGAAAAAGTCACTGTTGAAGAAGTAAATTCTCGTCACATTCTTGTGAAGCCGTCTATCATTCTTAGTGAAGAGAAGGCCAAAGCAATGCTCTCTCGCTTCAAAGAAGAAGTGAAAAGCGGTGAATCAGAATTTGCTGATTTAGCGAAAGAATATTCAGAAGATCCGGGATCGGCCCTTCGTGGTGGCGAGCTTGGCTGGTCAGACCCGAGCAATTATGTTCCTGAATTCAAAGACGCATTATCTCAACTTGAGCCGGGTGAATTCAGTGAACCAGTTCGCACCGTTCATGGCTGGCACCTAATTCAGCTTATCGAGCGTCGCATGGATGACGCAACAGATAAGCGTAAAGAAGACAAAGCATACCAGCTTATCTTCAACCGTAAATTTGCAGAGGAAACCGAGAACTGGTTACGTGAGATGCGCGATGCAGCTTACGTCGAAGTTGTCGAGTCGTAACAATAAGTTATTCATGACTACACCAATAAAAATAGCAATAACCCCGGGAGAGCCGGCAGGTATCGGGCCAGATTTGATAATTAAACTGGCCCAAGAAGCATGGCAAGCGCAGCTTGTCGTATTCGCCGATGGCGAGATGCTTAAAGCACGAGCAAGCGCCTTAGGTCTTCCCCTCACACTTATCGATTACGATGCCAATAACCCGCAGATTCAAGCTGCGGGTTCACTGTTTATAAAACAAATTGATACGTCGGTCGAAGTTTTACCGGGCACCCTTGATAGCGAAAACGGTTTATACGTGGTAGAAACTCTGCGTCAAGCGTGTCAGGCAAATATGGAAGGCGATTTTGATGCGGTTGTTACAGGCCCTGTTCACAAAGGTATTATTAACAAAGCGGGCGTATCGTTTAGTGGCCATACCGAATTTTTTGCGTATCAATCAAATACCATAGACGTTGTGATGCTACTTGCCACTGAAGGGCTAAACGTTGCGCTTGCTACAACCCATATTCCGTTAGAATATGTAGCAAAAGCAATAACTCGAGACCGTCTGTACAAAGTTATTCATATCATCAATACCGATTTAAAACTTAAATTTGGTATTAAAGAGCCCCACATATATGTATGCGGTTTGAACCCGCATGCCGGAGAAGATGGGCATATTGGCACTGAAGAAATTCATACAATTATTCCTGCGCTCGATGAGCTTAGGGAAGAAGGGCTAAAGATAACTGGACCTTTACCGGCCGATACCATCTTTCAACCTAAATACTTAGAACATGCTGACGTAGTGCTTGCTATGTATCATGACCAGGGCCTTCCCGTGTTAAAATACAAAGGTTTTGGGGCATCTGTGAACATTACCTTAGGATTACCCTTTATTCGCACTTCGGTCGATCACGGTACTGCGCTAGATTTAGCGGGTACGGGAGAAGCCGACGCCGGCAGTTTTAGAAAAGCATTGGAAAAAGCCATTGAGCTTGCATATCACCAACAATGAGTAAAACACATTTAGGCCATACGGCCAGAAAGCGATTTGGACAAAATTTCTTACATGATGAATATGTTATAGGAAAAATTGTCGCCGCAATCGCGCCTAAAAACGAACAAAACTTGGTAGAGATTGGACCTGGTTTAGGTGCGTTGACAGACCCCGTTTGTGAAGAAGTAGACGCACTAACGGTTATAGAATTAGACCGCGACTTAGCAAAGCGCTTACGCCATCATCCGTTCAATGGTGATAAACTCACCGTTATTGAACAAGACGCGATGACCATGGATTTTGGCTCACTGGCCAAAGAGATGCCGGTAAAAGACAAAAAGCTTCGCGTGTTTGGTAACTTGCCTTACAACATCTCAACGCCGTTGATGTTCCACCTTTTCGACCATGCTCACTGCATTGAAGACATGCACTTCATGCTACAAAAAGAAGTGGTTAATCGTTTGGCTGCAGGGCCTGGGTCGAAAAATTACGGCAGGCTTTCCGTCATGGCACAATATTATTGCCATGTTATCCCGGTACTGAATGTGCCGCCTGGTGCGTTTAAGCCACCACCAAAAGTCGATTCTGCGGTAGTGAAGCTTGTGCCACACCAGGCACCGCCTGTTGACGTTGAGTCTGTGAATACACTCGAACGTGTTTGTGCTCAAGCCTTTAATCAGCGCCGTAAAACCATACGCAACTCACTTAAAGATTGTTTAAGTGAAGATGAAATTCGTGAACTGGGTCTCGACCCTACTTGTCGCGCTGAAGTTTTATCACTCAACGATTTTGCCACACTGGCTAATGCAGTAACGGCAAAAGAGAGTCAACAAGAGCAATAGCCATATTCATGGATGTACTTGATATTAAGGTGCGGGTAAAAACCCGCCACCTCCCAGAACACCTTCCGTCAGATTCAAAGCAGTTTGCCTTTGCGTACCACATCACAATTGAGAACAATAGTGATAAAACCGTACAGCTTATTAATCGCTATTGGAAAATAACTGACGCAGATGGCAAGACGTCGGAAGTACAAGGCGCAGGTGTGGTGGGTAAACAACCCATATTGAAAGCTGGCGAGCAATTTGAATATACGAGTGGCGCAGTCATTGACACCCCAGTGGGTAATATGGAAGGCTATTACGAGATGGAGTTAGAAGACGGCGAGCGTTTTCGACTTCCAATCGATATATTTCGTCTAGCTATCCCTAGTATTCTCCATTAAGGATTTTATGTCTCACGAAAACACTTACGTTATTGGCGATATTCAAGGCTGCTATGATGGTCTTCGTCGCCTTCTTGATAAAGTTAAATTCGATGACACAAACGATACGCTTCTTGCTGTAGGCGACTTAGTTGCCCGGGGAGAAGACTCCCTAAATACGCTACGCTTTTTAAAATCCCTCGGTAAAAATTTTCATAGCGTGTTGGGCAATCATGATTTACATCTGCTCTCGGTAGTTAATGGCATACGAAAGTCAAAAAAGTCAGATAAATTAGAGCCACTGCTTAAGGCATCAGACTTACCTGAACTTGTTGACTGGCTACGACGCTTTCCGTTGGCAATGAAAATTGACGATCGCTCGGTAATGATACATGCGGGGCTTTATCCTAAATGGTCTATCGAACAAAGCATATCTCTTAGCGACGAAGTCAGCGAAATTTTGATGGCTGATAACTATGCTGACTTTCTGGAAAGCATGTACGGGAATACCCCCGATAATTGGTCTGAGAACTTAGAAGGCGCAGAGCGACTTCGCTTTATCGTAAATGCGTGTACTCGTATGCGATTTGTTTACGATAATGGCACACTCGATTTTAATAACAAGTCCCACCCTAGCGCCGTGTCTCATAGCACGAGCAACACAATCATGCCTTGGTTCGAGCGTAAAAACACTCAGCTTTCATCTGAACAACGGGTTGTTTTTGGTCATTGGGCCGCGCTTTCTGGCCAAACTAACAGCCATCAATTTATAGGGCTAGATACGGGATATGTTTGGGGACAGAGCATGACCTTACTGAATTTAGACAACTCATTACAAGTTGCAATCGACGCTTAAAAAACACAAAAGACAACTTTAATACCAGTCCGCATAGATAATTCCCCCCTTACCGACGCTACTTTTAAAAAATAACTGGTATTACCAGCTAAATTTTGCAAATTATTTTTATACTAAGTGACTAAATAAAATAAACATTAAGTTATTGTAGCCGATACAATTACGTCAGTTAGTAACGATGATGTTTAATTATCTTCTCTGCTTAAGAACAATACTGCAGCTTTTAAGCGCTATATTTTGTTGGCTGAGACGGGTAATATCGTTAGAGATAAAAATAAAAACACTCATCCAGGAGTTCCGATGAAAATAACGGTAGCCACACGCGTAATCGGGGGATTTGTCGCGATTAGCGCACTTCTAATCGTCATTAGTGTTGTTTCACTTTATAACCTCAACTCAATAGGTTCAGCCACTGAAGAAGTTAACGATGTTGCGCTTCCAACAGTAGCGGGCAGTAACGCGCTTAAAGCAAGCTTTCTTAACATGGGTCGCCTGACCTTTGAAAGCTACATTGAAGAGAATTTAAGTGAGTTGAAAGACAAAAGAACGGCTTTCAATTCGGCAAAAGATACCTTCGAAAGTGAATATAAAAAGCTAGCACTGGCAGTTAACAACGAGCCTGAACTAAAAAATACGCTTAGCTCAGTACGCGAGTCTTACGAGAGTTATATCACTAACGTTGAGGCTATGTATAAAAACCACCAAATGTACCTTGATTTGCGCAACACGATTCAAGACAGACTCGGTGACGCTGAAGATAATGCTGACGACGCATCAACGTATCTACTAGACTTTTCAGATTTAGACAGTGTTCAGCGCGACGCAAACCTTCGTAGGGCAGCCGAGGTTGGCGGTCAGCTAGAAACTTCATTGCTTTCTTTGCTAACTGTATCTTATGAGTACATTAAAACTCAGACAATAGTACGTTCACAAACCTTGGGGAACGAAGTTGATCTTGTGGTTGAGAAAGTGGTAACTCAGCTGAGCGACATGATGCAGACCGCGGGCGGACGCGACGATTCGGGCACGCTTGATGACATTAACGATCTGGTTAATAACGCAATTAACGCGATCAAAGCAAACGACGGGGTAATGCAGCTTCACGTTGATAGATTAGAGCGCAGAAACGACGCTGAAAAAGGGTTAAACGCGTCAGATGACAATATTGCACAAGGTGTTGTAGCTCTAGAAAACCTACTTACGCTTGCAGATAAAAAAGCATCGCATGTGGAAAGTCAGGTAAACGGTGCTATCACAACGGGTAACACCGTTGTAATTGTGGTGGTATTAATTTCTATCGCCGTGGCGGCAATTATCGGTTTCGCAACAGTGCGCGCTATCACACGCCCCCTTTATCGCGTAAACGAGCTACTTACTGTTGCTTCATCAGGCGACCTCACACATCGTTTAGATGACTCTGCACAGGACGAATTTGGTCTTCTAGCGCGAAACTGTAATACGCTAATTGGTAACCTAAAAGAGCTTATCACTGCGATTAACGTGCGAGCGGAGCAGTTAGCTGCGGCGTCAGAACAAACGTCAGCGGTTACGGCACAAACTACCCATTCTATTCAAGATCAAAAATCACAAATTGGCCAAGTGGCCACGGCGACGACAGAAATGCACTCAACGTCGCAACTGGTCGTTCAGAATGCTGAAGATACACTAAGCCAAATTCGCCATGCAGATGCAGAAGCGGAAAACGTTCGTAAGATTTCTCTTGAAAATAAAAACACGATTGAGATCTTATCTCGCGACGTACAGGAAGCTGCTGACGTTATCAATAAGCTTCATCAAGACAGTGCGAGCATTGGCGGGATCCTTGACGTTATCCGCGGTGTTGCAGACCAAACCAATTTGCTAGCGTTGAACGCGGCTATTGAAGCTGCACGTGCAGGTGAGCAAGGCCGAGGCTTCGCGGTAGTTGCCGATGAAGTAAGAACCCTTGCCAGCCGTACGCAGGAGTCAACCCAAGAAATCAATGCCATGATTGAAGTACTACAAGCTGGGGCTGAGAAAGCTGTAGCGGTAATGGATCAAGGTAAAGAACAAACCGCGGCCTGCGTTGCGCAAACTGAAAAAGCAACCCAAGCACTGGATATCATCACCGATGCGGTGCACAAAGCACATGACGTAAGCTCTCAAATTGAGCAGTCAGCGCGTGAACAGAACACAGTGTCGCAAGAAATCAGTGAAAAGCTCGAAACCATTGTTGGCATCGCTGAAGAGACTACAGCAGGTGCACAACAAACGTCTGAGTCTAGCCATGAAGTGGCTCGCCTTGCTGACGAGTTACAGCAGTCTATTAGGCAGTTTAAAGTGTAATCTTGCTCAACAGACTATTTTAAAAGGGGCGCGCGCCCCTTTTTTTGTTTTTAGCTTGCCGAAATCAATCCATCCATCTTCTACCGCTGCGCTTCACTGTAAATATAAATGAGCATAAAAAGCTGGAAACACGTAATAAGAATATGAGTTTCTAACTTTTTTAAATAATATGTTTTTACGTCGAATTAGCCTTATTTCTGCATTAACCGTTTTTTGGATACCGCTTTCCATGAGTCATGCCGAGCCTTCGTATTACAAAGACACAGAAACACTTTCTTACGCCGTCATCGAAACACTTTCTGACGATACGGAGATTAGACACTATGAAGCGTCTATGGCCGTAGAATCGTCTGGTAATCAAGACACCGGGGCTTTCAGGCTCTTGTTTAATTACATTTCAGGTGAAAACAAAACGAACACTGATGTGTCAATGACGTCACCTGTAGAGGTTGGCAATAATGCCACAAAGATTTCAATGACCTCCCCTGTAGAGATGTCATCGTCAGAGAAAATGATGTTTTTCTTACCGAGTAAATACAGTGCTGAGAACGCCCCTTTGCCAACCCATAAAGATGTATCTTTAGTCACCGTGCCAGAAAGAACGGTGGCTGCAATTCGGTACTCTGGGCTAAACGGTGATGATAAAAAAGAGGAGTTTAAAAATAAACTGCTTAAAACGTTGAGCGATAACAATATCAAGGCGGTCGGAGCGCCCAGTTACATGGGGTATGATTCCCCTTTTACGCTTCCTTGGAATAAACGCCACGAGATCATCGTTCCTGTAGAAATTAAATAAACCAGTCTAGCCTTAAAAAAAACGGCCGCTTTCATAAGCGGCCGTTTTAATTTAATACATGCAATCACAGGTGTTATTCAAATAACGTTGTGTGAAGTTTTCGAACAATCACATCGCTGTCTGTTTCATTCACTAAAAACGACAAGTTGTGCGGGTTAGCACCAAAGCAAATCATACGCAGGTTAAAGTCTGATACCGCAGATAGAATTTTGCTTGAAACGCCTACAGCTGTCTGCATGTTGTTACCAACAACGGTAACAAGATCATAGCCTTTTTCCACTTTCACATCACAGATGGTCTCAAGTTCGGCAATGGTTTCTTTGTTCAGTCGCTGAGCCACAGAATTTGCTGGGTTATCAAGGGTAAAAGATACCGAGATTTCCGAGGTCGTAACCAAATCAACACTTAGCTTGTGCTTAGCGATGATGGCAAATACCTGCTGTAGGAAGCCTTGCGCATACATCATCTTCGGTGTTTTCACTGTCACCATTACCTGCTCTTTACGGCGAGTAATAGCACGATACGGTGGTTCGTGCTCACAGTCACGCACAATCCATGTACCGCCCTTTTCAGGCTCTTTGCTTGACCCTACAAACACTTTAATGTCTTTTCGAAGCGCTGGTTCCATAGTTGCCGGGTGAAGAACTTTGGCTCCGAAGGTGGCCATTTCCGCCGCTTCTTCAAAACTAAGCTCTGGCAAAGGGTGAGCCGCAGGTGTAATGCGCGGGTCAGTTGTGTATACACCAGTTACATCGGTCCAAATTTCACACGATTCGGCATCAAGTGCTTCTGCAAGCAGGGCAGCTGTAAAGTCAGAACCGCCACGACCTAGCGTTGTGGTTCGGCCTTGTTCATCTGCACCGACGAAGCCTTGTGTAACAACGATAGCGTTCTCAATTTCAGGTGCCAATAATTGTTTGGACAGCTTTTCTATTTCTTCAATTTGAGGCGCGCCTTCACCAAACTCACTGTCCGTACGCAGCACCTTACGTACGTCAAAGTTCATGGTTTTCACGCCCTCTTCTGCAAGCACTGAGGCGAACATCAGTGATGACATTCGCTCACCCATAGAAAGCAGCTGATCTTTCAAGTCGTCTCGATGAAGTATTTCTTCGTGAAACGCTAAGCTACGCATTTCTTCTAACAAGTCATTGAGTTTCGGCTCTACCGCATCTTTGTCTTTTAACTTGTTAAGAATGGCAAGTTCAATGTTGATAATAGCCTGACAGGTCTCTTCAATTTGCTGCTGCGTCATGGGTGTATGCGCTAAACTTACTAGATGATTGGTTACACCTGCTGCAGCGCTTACTACCACAATGCGCGTTTTGTCATTACCGGCAACAATTCGGGCGCAGTTTTGCATTACTTCGTAATTCGCAACGCTAGTTCCACCGAACTTAGCTATCGATAAGGCATTTGTCACTATATTTAACTCCAGAATAAAACTAGCTTTTTGCTAGCAGTAACCGCGCGGTCTGCGCAGTTAATCAATCGTAATTTGGTCGCCTACTTTTATATTATTCTCGGCAAACCACCCTTGGTTCATTTCCAACGCGTAAAGTACCTCTTTCGATGATCCGACCGACTCCAAACTGTGGGGAGTGAGAGGTTTTATATCCGTTATTACGCCATTTCTGTCGATAAATGCCACGTCTAGGGGAACAAAAGTATTTTTCATCCACATGCCCGCAAATTTGGGGCTAGAAAATTTGAAAAACATACCGCAATCTACGCATAGGGCTTTACGAAACATTAGACCCTGGGCGCGCTGTTCGAAGGTTTTGGCATACTCTACTTCATAGTGCTTGCCGCCTATCTCCAGTGTGATGGATTCGAAGTCCACTGAGTTCAACGACGTTACAGGATCAACCTGCGCTTTTGCACACCCTAAGGTTAATACAAGTGCAGCAACAATAAAGAAAGATTTTCCCATTAGACATTCCTTTTCGCCATAAAAAAAGCCAGTCACCATTACGGTCACCGGCTTTGTAGTTTATACACTATTTTAAGCAACATTCAATGTTGGAATAATGCGCGCTTTCGCTTCTTCTTCAGCCTTCTTAAAGCTAGGCATTTTATCGAAGTTTAAGTAGCGGAAAACTTCACCAGACATCGCGTTAATTTTGCTGGCATATTCCATGTATTCGTCGGCTGTTGGGATACGTCCTACAATAGCGCCCACAGCAGCAAGCTCAGCTGAGGTCAAATATACATTGGCCCCATCGCCCAACCGGTTAGGGAAGTTACGAGTAGACGTTGAAAGGACCGTTGTGCCGGCATCAACCCTTGCTTGGTTTCCCATACATAGTGAGCATCCTGGCATTTCTGTGCGCACACCCACACGACCATAAATATTATAATAGCCCTCTTCCATCAACTGGGCTTTATCCATTTTAGTCGGTGGTGACATCCATAAACGGGTTGGCAATGTTTTGTTGTACTGCTCAAGTAGCTTACCGGCTGCGCGGAAGTGACCAATGTTTGTCATACACGAGCCAATAAAGACTTCATCTACTTTATCGCCAGCAACTTCAGATAAGGTTTTTGCATCATCTGGATCGTTCGGGCAGCACACTATGGGCTCTTTGATCTCGTTGAGATCAATCTCTATAACCTCTGCGTACTCGGCATCTGCATCGGCACGCATTAATTCTGGGTTAGCTAGCCACTCTTCCATTTTCTGCGCTCGACGCTCTAACGTACGTGGGTCGCCATAACCTTCGTTAATCATCCAGCGAAGCATAGTAATGTTTGAACGCAGGTATTCAGCAATCGACGCTTCAGATAAATTGATAGTACACCCTGCGGCTGAACGTTCTGCTGATGCATCTGAAAGCTCAAACGCCTGCTCTACCGTGAGGTTTTCTAGGCCTTCGATTTCAAGAATACGACCAGAGAAGGCGTTGATCTTGCCTTTTTTCTCTACCGTCAACAGCCCTTGTTTAATGGCGTACAGCGGAATGGCGTGTACTAGGTCGCGTAACGTAATACCCGGTTGCATATCGCCTTTAAATCGCACCAGTACCGATTCTGGCATATCAAGGGGCATAACGCCGGTTGCCGCAGCAAACGCCACTAAGCCAGAACCCGCGGGGAATGAAATACCTAGTGGGAAACGGGTATGGGAATCACCGCCAGTACCAACCGTATCCGGCAGCAACATACGGTTTAACCAGCTGTGAATAATACCGTCCCCCGGGCGAAGCGATACACCGCCACGGTTCATAATAAAGTCAGGCAATGTGTGCTGGGTTTCGATATCCACCGGCTTTGGATAAGCCGCGGTATGACAGAATGACTGCATGGTTAAATCGGCGGTGAACCCTAAACAAGCTAAGTCTTTGAGCTCATCGCGAGTCATAGGGCCTGTGGTATCTTGCGAGCCCACGGTTGTCATTTTAGGCTCACAGTAGGTGCCAGGGCGAATACCTTCAACACCGCAGGCTTTACCTACCATTTTCTGTGCTAGCGAGAAACCCGCTGCGCTTTCTTTGGGTTGTTCCGGCGTGCGGAAAAGATCGGTTGGGCCGAGACCAAGTGTCTCGCGCGCTTTCTCGGTGAGGCCGCGACCGATAATCAGATTAATACGTCCGCCTGCACGCACCTCATCTAAAATTACTTTCGACTTATAGCTGTATTCTGAGAGAAGCTCACCGGTTTCGTGATTAGTGATCTTGCCTTCAAACGGATAGATATCTATCACATCCCCCATGTTCATTTTGTCCACATCAGCTTCAAACACTAACGCGCCGGCGTCTTCCATTGTGTTAAAGAAGATAGGTGCGACTTTTGAACCAATGCACACACCGCCACCGCGCTTATTTGGCACGCCCGGCAGGTCTTCGCCAAAGAACCACAACACAGAGTTAGTGGCCGATTTACGCGACGAACCTGTACCGACTACATCACCGACAAAAGCGACAGGGTATCCCTTACTCTTAACTTCTTCTATCTGTGCCATTGGGCCTTTAACGCCTGGCTCCTCCGGAACAAGTCCTTCCCGCGGCATTTTATAAGCTGCAAGGGCGTGCAGAGGAATATCTGGGCGAGACCATGCGTCAGGGGCAGGAGACAAATCATCAGTATTGGTTTCACCGGTTACCTTAAAAACGGTGTAGGTAATTTTGTCGTCCATTAGCTTGCGCGACGTAAACCACTCACCCTCAGCCCACGATTTAATGATGTCAGTGGCGTACTCGTTACCTGCTTTGTGCTTTTCTTCCACATCGTGATAGGCATCAAACATTAAAAGCGTATGTTTTAGCTCTTTCGCTGCCAGCGGCGCTAATGCTTCATCGTCGAGTAGCGCTACTAATGTGGCGATATTGTAGCCACCGTGCATATTACCAAGCAGTTCAACGGCTTTTTCTTTAGAAATAAGCTCACAGCTGTCCTCGCCTTTTGCGATGGCACTTAGAAATCCGGCTTTAACGTAAGCCGCCTCATCAACCCCTGGCGGCACTCGCTCAGAAAGCAGTTCTAATAAAAAATCCCCTTCACCTTCCGGGGGATTTTTTAATAAATCAACCAGGCCAGCCACCTGTTCAGCATTGAGAGGTTTAGGTGGAATATTTTGAGCGGCACGTTCTTCAACGTGATTGCGGTAATCTTGTAACACAGTGTCTTCCTCTACGTTAGCTTGCGCGCTGGGAGTAAACGGTCTTGTGAACACTTGACGCAAGGTGTGTTTAATAAATCATCAACAGTATAACTTCACAGGCTAGTTTTTTAAATTTTGCGCCCTTTTTATTTACTTATAATCGCTATTCATACCATTACTTTTAAACGATAAAAGCGATTAAATAGAAGTAAATAAAGTCTTTCGAGTAATTAGCATATAGATAAGTTATAAGGGTTTATGACTTAAAGACAAGAAGTTAACTGTACGTGATGTTTCCTTGAATAAAGAAAACCGTAAACGATTAACAACAGCAAGTGAGAGGCGGTTCATGGAGTGTGCACAGTCATTTTGAAAAGTGCTAATTGGGTAAGTCTGACTGAGGTCTAGTGCGAAGGTAGCTTGCAAACTTTGGCTTCCCATTTTTCGTTACACCGTAAAACTTAAAGGTCACCCAACTGCCGATGGCTGGCGGCGACTGGCGGTCTATTTTCGAAAAGCCCGTTCCTAATTTAAATTGAATGCCTTCTCGCGTTTCTATAAGAAGCGACCCCATCATCCCTTTAAAACGACCTTTCCCTGGAAGTTGTGCCAATACTTTCCCTTCTGCATCTTCAAATTTTTTTACTTTGAGTAGCTTGTTGCTTCGCCCTGAGATGTATAGCGCTTTTTCATGATGTAGCATCAAGCCCTCCCCGCCTTCTTGTGTTACCTGATTTAGCTTTTCTACAAGTGCATCAATAGATGTAAGCTTAAATTGAGGGATAACGGCAAACGTTGGGTTAGGGGTAATCTCACTTAGCCTGTTAAGCATGTTAAGCCGGGTTTGAAAAAGCTCACCTGTCATAGGCATGTCAAAGGCCATAAACCTAATTTTAGTCCAGCGTTGCCTTGATACGGAACCTGTTGCTGCAGTAGCGTCAGTTATAGATTTAGTGCTCAATAAAGCGTTGGTAACAGAGTGCAGCTCAACGCTCGTTAACGTTGAAAGCACTATAGAAGCCGTCCGCTCAAACTCTCCTCTTTCTATCCAAAGTTCACCGTCAATAGTGGCTTTTGGCCACTTAGCAGTGAACCACGCGGGCGCAAAAATCTTGTTACCGTTGCGGGTGCGCAGTTCAGACCCGTCCCATCTTGCGCGAATGCCGTCTAACTTTTCGCTCACCCAATAATCGGCTATGTTAATTTCAGTGTCATTGAAATCGTACTGCTTGGCAAGTTGTACCCCATCGACAAATTCTAACTTGTCGTTGGCACTGACAAGACCCGTAACAAAAAACAACCAAAATAAAGTTAAAAAGTATCGCACTAGATTCACCTTTATGCATTAAACGTTACCCACTTCAGCGCTTTCAAAAACAGAGCAAAAACAAAGAAGGCAGAGTAAATTACTCTGCCTTCTCATCTTTTTTAACTGTACGTTGGATAGTTTTTCGTTTAACCCAGGCTTTAATCAGTAATTATATCAATGACAGAGATCAGCACCTCTTCAGCTAAAGCTTCACCAAAGGTTCTTTCTTCATTCCGTCGGATTTGATAAGTCTCTAAACAGGCATTTAACTGCTCATCGGCGGTGCTTACTCCATGAACATCTGCGTTATTAGCTTGCTCAATGCAGTAATCAGTTTGACCTGTCGTAACGGTACTGCAACCGCTCATGCTTGCTATGATAGCAACCATAATAAGTGCAGTAGCAAATGGTTTTAGCTGTCGATTTGTATTTGGATAATTCAATGTAACTTATTCCTCAAGCAGAGATTGCAGACGTTTTTGTCGGCTTAAATACACCTGATGACCGTCGTGCTCTGGCGTCGAAAGGGCCAAAGCCTTATTCACACTCTCCAGCGATTTTTCATATTCACCCATGCGCTCGTAACCATACGCTAGGCCATTATACGCATCTGGAGTCTGCGGATATTTGGCGATGGCGTGTTTAAACAAGTCAATAGCCTTGTCATAGTTCTGTAAACCTACGTAGTGATAGCCCAATTCACGAATGACCCATTCCGGTGCTTCCAGTTTTTCGCCTCGCTGTCTTGAAACGCGGGCATAATACTCGCTGATACTATTCACATCGCCAGTGTACTGCTGCGGCATCAAATAGGCTGATAAAAACAGGTGGTGGTAAGCGCTAAAAGTAGACGCGGCAGTAACCAGATTATGCGGGACATCGGCATAGGCTTCATTTTCCCACCTCAAGCCGGCGGGTTGGTTAGCTCGTATTCCAGAAATCATGTCATTGTAATAAGAACGCATGGGGGCACCTTCATTCCCAATAGACGTATAAATATAATGGTCTAATTGGTTGGCAGATTTTAAGAACGCAACCATCCGCTTTGCAGATGCGCCATAATTCCACCAAACTGCAGCACTGTAAGTAAGCGCGGCGTTAAAAAGCTCAGGTTTTTGGGAAAGCGCGTATAACGCAAATACACCACCTGCTGATGCGCCCTCAATCACTCGAAAGTCATGCACACGATATTTACTCTCTACCATGGGCATAAGTTCGGTGGTTATAAAAGAAAGAAACTTTGCTCCGCCACCACCATAGCCTAATGGCCCGTTTGGATCTTCATTTGCCGTTGGGTAAAGATCTCGAAGACGGTCGGTATTTTCAATCGCTACTATAATCACTTCTGGCGCAGCATTTTGAGATTGGAGCGACTCCAGTACCGCATTCATTACAGGAAGATTGCCTCCACCATCAAGTCGATAAACAACGGGATATTTCTTATCAGGATTTTCCGCATAGCTTTTAGGAAGCTGAACCACCACTTCTCGTTGCTCGTTTAACACATGGGATTGGAGTTTCTCTACTTTCAGTTCATAACGCTGACTGTTTGTGTCAGGCTCACTGCTAACCGTAAAACTCGGCAAAGCAAAAAATAATAGGGCAATAATGGTGTGTATATATGACTTCAAATTTAAATCCTGTTATGTAGCCCCCTATTTTCCACAAGCACTATCGTTTAGTAAAGAATTTGAATATCGGCTCGATTGGGGCACGGGCGTCTTGTTTAACTTATGTTTTTAAAGCAGTTTATTAGAACTATCTTTACTCATACGGCTAAATTACTCCGTGTCCTCCACTTTGGCAATACGGGAATTTTTGGCAGACATATCCCCGCCCAAATATTTGGTCAGCGTCGCGTATAACTCCGACCTATTGACTGGTTTCGTAAGGTATCCATCCATTCCTGACGCTAACGCTTTATCTATTTCTTCTACAACTACCGCAGCAGTGAACGCGATAATAGGAATGGTGATATTTGCCTGTCGCAATGCGAATGCAGCTTCAGAGCCGTTCATTTCAGGCATATGCAAATCCATTAAGATAAGGTCGAAATCCTGATTATGCGCGAGCTCTACGGCTTGCTTTCCGTTATTAGCAAGTACTACTTTAAGCCCTAAATCTTCTAATAACGATTTGGCCACGACCTGATTAATGTCATTGTCCTCGGCCACTAGCACGCTAAGATTCGAGAACGACGGTGCATTCACTTGTTCTAAAACGTCAATTGGGCTCTCTGCAATTTCAAACGGCAGCTCGAAATAAAATTCACTTCCTTCACCCTGAGCACTTAGTAGATAAACCGTACCGCCCATTGCTTCAACTAAGCTTTTTACTATCTGTAAACCAAGTCCTGTACCACCATGCTTTCGATTTATGCTGCTGTTAGCTTGGGTGAAAGCATCGAATACGCGATCTTGTTCAGAGGCATTAATCCCCTCTCCTGTATCCTTGACAGAAAACCTGACAAATTGATGGGTGTTTGACGATTCTCCTTTAGCCAGACATAACGTGACGCTTCCGTGATGAGTAAACTTTATCGCGTTACTCACTAAATTGTTTAATATTTGAGAAAGGCGCGTTGCATCACCCACTACACTGGTATTCAATTTTTTATCGACACTTATTCGCAGTGAAATGGCTTTGTTCTCTGCTAATTGTGCATAGAAAGCCACACAATCTTTGGCAGTACGTTTTAAGTCGAAGGGAATAGATTCCAATGCGAGTTTTCCCGCATTCAATTTAGAGAGGTCTAAAACGTCGTTCAAAATGCGGTTAAGTGAGAGCCCTGAACGCTGGATCTTTTCCAAATTTGGCCGCACTTTTTCTGTAATTTCATTGGATAACACAACATCAGTCAAGCCCAGAATACCGTTTAACGGCGTGCGGATTTCATGTGACATAGTTGCAAGAAACCGCGATTGTGCAGCCGAAGCTTGTTTTTCACTCTCAAGTGCTCTGTTTAGCTCAAGGGACTTCTTTTTACTCTCCAGCAAGGCTTTCTCCAACTGACTTGCCAAGACATAGATGATTAGGGAAACCACCACATTTGTTAAGCATAACCTTAACCAAAGGGCTTCATCGTAAGGTTTGTCATAGAAAGGGACGAGAAACGTGCAGCTTGCAAGTACCACCATGGCAACAACTCGCCAACTATTAGAGAGCAACAAAATAGGAAATATGGTGGCAATTGGCGCCAAGGTTGCGGGCATAAGTCCATTGCTTATTACCAAATAAGGGGCGACTGGAATTGTGAGTATGGCCCACAATTTTGCCAATAGTTCCTGGTATTTAGGAAAGGTGAGACCTGCTGCTGATATAGAACACCAAGAAAGGCCGAAAAATGATGCCACATAAACGTTATCGGGTTGTTTAATAGCAATAACCGCTAGGATCAATAAAGAAAAACCCAGCAAAATCTTGAAGCCCGCGCTTCGCACGCTCGCAGTGACTTCGCCAAATGATTCAGGTTTTGTGGTGTACTGCTTCGACATTAGGTGTTCTAAAGATGAGTAAATAGCTGATAACACAGTATAAGTACTAAACAGAGTCTCTGCATAAAAATAATGGGGTCAGCGTACTTTTCCCCAGCAATGAACTCCGTCCCGCTCACTCATTTTTGGCCTAAACCTTGCTGCCGAACCTTACTAATATATTGAATAGTAGTGTCTTAAGCCTTGCCTACAGCACTCAAAGGCTTTAAGACTCCCTCTTGTTCCATAGTCTGCACCTGTTTGGTGCGCAAATAAATTAAATAAGGTCACTATGCGCTTAAGTAGTTTTGTTTTATTCGTATGTATATCACTGTCGTCTTTCGCTAACGACGACACCAGCCAATATGGCCCGAAAGATTTTTCAAATGTATCTAACAAATGGACGGCTGTTGTTGCCGCCTACGAGCCCGAAATTGAAGCCATAGATGCTGCATTTGCGGATATAGATGACGCTCAAATTACGCAAACCATCTATATAAAAGGAGTTAAATACCAACTTGGCACCTACAAAGGCGAACCCATCGTTGTATTTAGTACCGGCGTCAGCATCACTAATGCAGCGATGACAGTACAAATGGCGCTGGATTACTTTCCTATTGATAAGTTGGTGATGATGGGGATTGCTGGCGCCATCAACCCTAAATACACCCCTGGTGATATTGCTGTGCCTGAACGCTGGTACTTCCACGATGAATCTGTCTATATTAACCCTAAAAAAGATGACGCTAGCGCCTATGAATTACCTGACTATTACGCTAAACAACTCGAGTATTACAAAGCGCGCCGGGACACAGATGAGCATGCCCCTAACTATAAAAACATAGGATTTATTCACCCTACTGAAGTCGCCGTTGTGAAAGAAGGATGGGATGCTCGCAAGAGAATGCCATACTTTACTGCCGATAAAGCGTTGTTAGAAATGGCAAAACGTGCGCTCAAAAAGATCCCGCCTATCACTATGCCATCAGGTAAAGAAATACTGGTAGATATAGGTGGTAACGGGGTAACCGGCTCTGTGTTCGTAGACAACGCCAAATATCGCGAATGGCTACGGGACGTCTATACCGCAGATGTAGCTGAAATGGAATCGGCAACAGTTGCACAGGTGAGTTTTGTAAACGATGTGGACTGGCTAATTATCCGCTCAATCAGCGACCTAGCTGGCGGGCAGCACGGTAAAAATGTAGAGAATGTTTTTGACGCAATAGCCTCTGGCACCGGCACCAAACTGCTACTTGGTATACTCGATGAACTCGTAGCAACCGACCCACAATAGATAATAAATGGGGTCAGAGTCTGAG